>JAJDEL010000227.1 GCA_029259835.1 Planctomicrobium sp.
TCTTTGGGAGAACGTCACATCTCCTGGCAAGTTTCGCATTTCCCCCAGAATTTGATAATCACCCGATCCCATCAACGCGAAGCGACTGCCGTACTCGAATTGCCCCTTCTCTCCATCCCGCTTCAGGGTGACAAACTCAACGTCAATGCCGTCAAGCTTGCCAAGTTTGTAATTCTGCGTTTCGTCACCAATCGTGTGACCAGGCAGAAGTTTTTCTTGAGCCGCCAGAATTTCCACTTGCGAATTCGTTAACTCTGATGGCTGTCCATCTTCTTGTGAACCGACAGCAAGGAATGGCCCCTCGCTTCCGACAGGACGTTGATAGGTCGCGGTCCGCTCAAAAACGATGAAATCTCGTTCAGAGCGACCTAGCCGGTAGAACAAAATTTGTTCCATGACACCAACAGCAGAGCCGAACAGGCCATCCACTTTTTCGAGCAAGTCCGGTGTTGGCGTTGCCTGTTCTGTTTCGACAACGACGGAACGACTGTCTGCTCCATCAGTGGGATTCACTGTTTCAGCAGCCGGCTTCGCTTCTTGATCCTGTGCAAATCCGAATTGAGGGATTGTGCCAATAAAGAGAATCGCTAAAACAAGCAGGCAGTTCTTCTGTGCAACCATCGGGGGTATTGACTCCCTGAGGGGTGAAACGGACGGAGATTGCATTCAGTAAATGCTGACGACGACAACGAATCTGCTGAGTGTAGGGGGGGAGTCCCCTTCAACTCAATGCAAATCCCTTGATGGGTTGAGTTTATTTCGCTGAGTACCCGCAAATTTCCTGAAGATCAATTTTGTCGCGTTACCGATACTCAATCCGGTCGAACACGACTCCTTTGGTCTCAAAATCCAAAGAAGTTTTCACGACGAGGATTTCTCATTTTGAATCGTCCAGTTTACCGGTTAGAATCAAGGTCAGGCTCTTTGTCGAATTGAGAGTCCGAATTTTGCCATTTTTAATTCAATCTCAACTCAGAAATCGTACTCCCTGGTTCAATCAAAACATGAAGGCAACCAGTTTCACAGAGCCGAAATTCTTGAAGCGATTCCGAATGGAAATCGACTTAAGAGACGCTGTGTTGGAACGTCCACAGCTCCCGGAAGGATACCATTGGGTTCAGTGGCATCCAGAAAATTTACATGACCATGCGTTAGTGAAATTCGAGAGTTTTCACACCGAAGTCGACACTCAAATTTTCCCTGCTCTCAGAACGTTGGTCGGGTGCCGTAAGTTAATGCAGTCGATTATGACACACTCTGGTTTTCTTCCCCAATCAACCTGGCTCATTCAATTTGGTCAAGATGAATTTCGCCCACCGGTTCCTTGTGGAACAATTCAAGGGCTTTGTCAAAGCATGATGTTGGGGGCGATCCAGAATGTCGGCGTCATCCCAGAGCACCGTGGTTTCGGATTAGGGCGGGCTCTGCTGCTAAAAAATCTTCACGGCTTTCGGTCATGCGGACTGCAGCGAACCTATCTCGACGTCACAGCAGACAACGTTGCCGCAATTTCGCTGTATGAATCGCTTGGCTTTCAACAGGTCAAAACTAGCTACCGCGAAGTGACTCCGGCATTGCCCGCGAATCGCTAAATTCAATCGCCGTGCAATTGACGTAATCTTAAAGAGGTTCGCAGCATCCATTGGATGCGTTCGAATTCATTGAGCCAATCCTGAACTACGGCTGCGGTGAGGTCTTCGTCGTTAGCGAGTCCTGTTGGGCAGCTTGCTCCCTGAATGTGCGAGGCCATGTTTCTGTATTTTGAGAGTGTTCGGTCGCCGGCACGTCCGCAGAATTGACCATCTTCACTGAGGAAGACAACCGCAGGGACGCGCGCTCCGCCGCAGATTTTCAATTCTTCAGCGAGTTCTGTCGCAGCGTCTCGGTCAACATACCGAACTTGAATCTTGTCGTTGCAGAGTGCAAATTGATTAAAAATTGGACATTGATTCACACAATCACCGCACCACGCACCCGCCATCACAATGACTTTCATCTCGCGCACAAAACTCTTCAACAACGTTTGTTGGTTGTCTGTAAGTTGAACGGAATTGTGAAAGTCGTTCCACCGTCGGGTCTGTTCTTCTGTTGCGAATTGTTCAAGAAAATCCTGATAGGAAAGTCCGTTTTCAAATTCGGCTGCGTAATCCATTTTGTCTTCCAACAATTAGTCTGTGCTATTTACAGTGAAAACTTTGCTTCTTGCAAAATTCTGCGAGGTCAAAGCGAATTCCCTTGCCCTGCGGCCTTAATCACGTCCCGATTCCGATTGTGGGATTAAGGCCGCGCTGAGTATCGTGGCATGCTCTTGAATCTTGTCAAGTGCCTCACGGAATTGATTCGCAGCTTGTTGACCATTCAGTAGAAAAGGATGATGCAAAACAACCACCGCGCCGTGTGCGTAGTCAGCGTTGTCCAATTCACCTACTTGTCGAAACCGCCGTCGTGCATGAGTACGGTGCAACGAAGAAAATCCTGAGTCGATTGGAATTCCTTCAGCACGCATTGCCACGCAAAATTGATCCCGCGAAAGACCATCCATCAGCGTTTCGTCATACCACATGCCAAGTTTGTAATAGTCTGGGATCGTATTTGGTCTTTGCGAAAACGGCCTCACGCAAGCACCGTTCCGTGTTACCTCACGGATGAACTCAGCACCAACCATCCGCCTTTGGTGTCGTTCTTCGAGCAAATTCAATTGCGGAACAAGAACGGCTGCCTGCATTTCAGAGAGGGGGTATGCTTCGTTTCCGCGTTGATTGTACAGGCGAATTCGCTGTGCAATGTCCGCACGATTCGTGAGAACAGCACCTCCTCGACCAGAGGTCAAAATTTTCGATCCACCGAAACTGAGAACGGCGACGTCTCCGAAACTTCCAGCAACACATCCATCGATCTTTGCACAGCTGGAAACCTGACAACAATCTTCGATGATCGCAATGTTATGTTCGTCGGCAAGACTTCTGAGTCGCACCATGTCGACCTTGCCACCATGCAAATGAGAGGTCAAAATCGCTTTCGTCCTTGCTGAAAACGCAGCAGCGACCTGATCGACATCGAGTTGTCCACTTTCTCGATCAATATCAACGAGCACAGGCGTTGCACCGAGAAGAGCGACGTTCGTGAAGTTCGCCTTGAATTCGTATGCTGCCAGAATCACTTCGTCTTCAGCTCCCACATTGAGACCTCGCAACGCGAGTTCAACAGCAGCGGTTCCACTCGATGTCAGTAGGACTTGCTCAGTCTGGTACTGCTCTTGAAGAGTCGAGATGAGTTCCTGAGTATGCTCGGCGTGGTACTTCCCCCACGCTCCGCTCGATTGCAAACGCATGAAGACACTCGCGATGACAGCATCCGAAATCGGCCAAGGAGGTGGACCTTCCGAAACAACCGGAGTCCCTCCCAGAAGAGCAGGTTTTTCTGTTGGCGAAGTATGGCTCATGACGTCGTAACATGTGGGTTGGAAAACCATTCGATTTGACAACCACGAAAGAAACGAATAGGCGAAAGTATTAAGTCTGGCAGCTGCATCGAATGAGTAATGAACCACAAAGTACACGATGAACACAAAGGAAAGAATGTAGAATGTAAAATTTGATAGAGAGAAGTGATTCGGGAGAACATCTCAGGCAAGAACGAGCCTGTCTGACCGTTCTCTTCCATATGACTTTGTGTTCTTGGCGCCCTTTGTGGTTCATAAAGAACAGCCCTTCTCGTTTTCGTGCATTTCGTTTTTTCGGGGTTGTTTTTTCTTGCTTCAACAAGACTGACCACGAAAGAAAAGAAAGGAGACCGCACACTTGAAGTGTGCGGCTAAAGCAGGTTTCTGACCAATCACTTCAGTCGAGTGAATTGTCACAAAATACTGAATTCTTCAAGATCAGTAGCAAAGTCGGTGGGTGGTCCGTTTTTCATTGTCTTGACGAAGTCATTGACCCAGTCTTCTTCAGGAACTCCATACGGTCGGAATTTCTCGCACAGTCCGGTTTCTTCTCGATAGAGCAAAGCGCGGTGAGTTCCCAACCGTGCCGCGAGAGGCGAGTCAATCAGGTTACTCGAATCCGCAGCGTTCATTTGCAAGGCAACTCGTAATTCAAGCTCCTTCTTGATTTGCCGACTGAAACTGCGTTCATAGTTATTGTAAGAATCGCACCAGATAATGAAGTGAATGCCGAAAATTGGGCCTTCGGTCAGCAGGTCCGCAAACAGTTTTCCTGGCTCCGCCGGTTTTTCTTCTGCCGAACTTCCGAATCCACCCATACTGAAGTCATCTTCGGCTTTTCGGAGGTCACGGAATTTTGCGATGTTGTCGATCAGAACAAAAATCGGTGCGTGCGATTCGTCTGGTTTTTCAGTTCGTCGTTGCAGCTCTTTCGTCAAAGTTTCCAACGCGACCGCCGACTCTCTGGAAGAGATCAGGTGTGCTGAAATTGGCAGTCGATCGACAAGCGAATTCCATCTCTTTGCTTCCAGGGTCTCTTGTGGATTCCCATCAAAGACATAAATTGCTGGATAATCACTTTCAGCAGTTGTCGATGAAACAGCAGAAGCAGCAAGTGTGATTGCCGCCGTGGTCAGCATTCCCCTTGCGGCATCGGCGTCTTGACCGACAATCAGCAGATGACTGCCGCTTTGCCGGTGAAATGTGATTGAAGTGGGAGGTTGAATTTCAACGGCGTCGCCGAGCCAGATCGTCGGAGCCGAGAGCGGTTCTCCTCTTTCTGAAAACGTCTCCGCGAGTTGTTGGACATTTGTGTTGATGCGAAGATCGGCAGGGATGTTGCCTTCGAAAACAATTGCCGGTTTCGTTTCAATGCCGTCTCGCTCGGTCTTGCTTTGCATTGCTTCCAAATGGTGACGCCGTTGCAGGTCCGTGAGCCAGGCGATTTGGAAAGGGTGGTTCCCTTCCATCATGCCGTTGGCGTCGTTGTAAATTGCTTCACCAGGTCGCGTGAGCAGTCGAGCAGCTGTATTGTCTTCACTGAGAATCAAGTGTGCGTCTGCTTCGCTGCATTGCAAGGCAACACGAACGGCGACTTGTCCCATCGTTGTTCGGGCAAGAGAGTACGCACCACCGAGCGTTTGTGATCCTAGAATGACATGAATCCCGAACGCACGTCCTTGCCGTACGAGACGGTCTAGCAACAGTGCCGCAGACTGGCTGAGCTTGTCGTCCTCAATGAAGAACTCTTGAAATTCATCAACGATTAACAAGATGCGGGGGAGCGGTTGATTCGGATTTGCATTTCGAAATCCAGCGATGTCCTGCACACTGTGTTTGCGGAAGAGTTCGCCGCGTTCCTGTAACATTTCGTCGAGGCGCTGCAGCGCACTCACACCAAACTCACGATCACTTTCAATCGCAACGACCTGAGCGTGCGGCAGTTGGTAGGTCGCGTAGTCTTTGAATTCGACACCTTTCTTGAAGTCGATCAAAAAGAAGTTCACTTCATTCGGGCTGTAGAACAAAGCGAGATTCGTGACCAGGATGTGTAGAAAGGTAGATTTCCCAGATCCGGTCTTACCAGCAACAAGCATGTGCTGGGAAGTTCCTTTTCCGAGTTCCATTGTTTGTAGTTTCGTTGCGCCTGCGCGACCGAGTGGAATGATCAGTTCGTGACGCGAATCTTTCGACCAGATTTCCCCGACCTTGGGAGTGATTCTATCAAAGGAAACTTCAACGCGGCGCGCATCCTTGGAGGCTTCGCCCACCATCTTCACAATGGATGTGAATGACTCTGGTTCTGGCGGAGAATCAATCGTCACAGGCCATGGAGCAAGGGCTTCTTCGGTGGCATGAAAACAATTCTCTTGCCACTGGTAGCAATTCATGTGTGGTTGGAGATCGGCGAGGTCGAAATTGTTCGGCATCTGCTTTGTCGGGTCGACATTCATGATCGTGTAGACCCCGCAACGCGGTCCACTGTTGACGATGCTCACGAGACGTCGTGCAGCGATTTCACTAAATTTTGATGGAAAGTCGCTGATCACCAGAATGTGGTACGGCTCTGCGACTTCACCTGCAGATTCGTTGTACTCCTCAATTGTTTGAAATTCGTTGCGGAGGTACGTTTGAAAAACGTTTTCCATATGCTCGGTCAAATCGGCAAGGCGAGCTTCGATTTGCCCAGGCTCGGTCCAGATGCGTTTGGAGACCATCAGGTCGTCATAGTCAGCCAGATGCATAAACCCGCCGAAGCTTTCTCCAAGACCAATTGGGTCCAGCATTGTGAAACGTAATTTCCCTGGTGGGACGAGCAGCAGCAGTCGTAACATCATTGATTGCAAAGCATCAATAGCCTGCTTACGAGCCTCAACGTTTGGCGACATGAACAGGGTCGAAGTTGCTCCGGGAAAAGCGGCTTCCCCAGGAAGTTGAAACGTCGAGAGTCGCGGCGCGAGACGAGCTTCCTCGGAAATCGCATTCGGCCACTCGTACAAATCAACGTGCATTTGACCAAACCGAATCCCGCGAGGAATCGACGTACTCGGCTGCCAAGTCTTGGAATCGAGTTGATTCCACTGCAAATTCGTCTCTTTGTCCGCAAGGTCAACAACGTTGACAGTCTCAAAAAATTGGCGACTCGATGTCTCCCAGCCAGACTTGAGAGTCACCCACATTTCAGACTGATTGCGGATTTGTGCATTTTGAATTTGCTTAAGCTGCGTTTCGAGTCGCTGGAGATCGCCGCCCCAGCGAGTTTCGGACTCTTGCAACCGGCGGCGATGTTCACTGTCGATCTGTGCTAACTGTTGGTCGCGCTGAGCAGTCGTTTGGTCCCTCTCGGTTTCATACTTCTCCAATTCCGTGTTCAATTTCTCGTCACGCGCGGCCTCGATCTTTGTCAGACGCTCTGTATGTGCGGTCTCGTAACGATTTAAAGCCTCCTGGCGCTCCCGCTCGACTTTTCGCTGCTTTGCCGCGGTTTGTTTTCTTTGCTTCTCGAGACCTTCCTCCGCCAAGTCCAACCACTGCTGGTGCAGCCAACCTGCAAGCGCTTGTGAATCGAGCAGTTGTCGAAAGAGATCGGACTGCCGCATCGCGCCAATCGCGTATAAAACTCCGGAAGCGAGCAATCCACCAATCGTCCCTCCGATGACAGAAATACTGATCCAGTTGGATGTCCACCTGGCTCCTGTGACTCCAGCAATTTCGGGGTCGACGAACAAGAACACTGGAATGGTGACGACAACCATCATCGCGAACAATACGAAGAGTCCACGAAAACCGAGGAAAAGTTTCGGGAGCAGTAACGCATGAATGTTCGTGATGAGCCTCTGGGATTCTTCGATGGCTTTCTGAAAATGTTCGTTCGCCTGTTTTTGATTTTTGGGGGATCCTGTTGGCTTGAAAGATGAGGTTCCGGAACAACCTCGCTTCTCTGTCAGCTCGCGACAGAGTTCGATCAGAGATGAGAGCAGATGGTCGTGTTTTTCAACCGTTTTGTTGAAAATTGATTGGACTTTTTCGAATTCCCGAATCGGGCTGTCATCAGCATTATCGTCCAGAAGTGATGAAACGACCCATTCACTTTCCTCTCGCTGTCGTTCAAGCTGCGTCGTTTCTTGTTTTGCTTCAGCATTCACGCTTTGAAAGATGGATTGATGTGCCTGCTGTGAATTCGAGAGTTCTTCATTGAAATGTTGCACAGCCTCGTTGCGTACAGACTGATATTCTTCTTCGAGTCGAGTCACTTCCTGTTGCTGGTGTTGGAGTGCCGCCTCAATCTGCGATTGAAGTTTGAGTTGCTCAGTGCTTGGTTCCGTCGAGAGTTTGCGCAGCTTGTCCTCCTGTTTTTTACGGCGCGAAATATCCGCATCGAATTGTGCCAGAAGTAATCCGTAGTCAGACATATTCCGCTTTCGGCCCTGTGTGATAACACTCTTTGCCTCGATGCTTGAGACTCTCTGAAAACTATCAATCGGCATATCAATTATAGTTGCAGGCACGATCTGGGCCTCACGCTTCTCTCAAAGAGTCTGATCTCTCCAAGACATCATCGGCAATGAGTGAACACGTGGCAACCGAAGTTTGCCGAACACTTTCGGTCACCTGAACTCTCTTCTTAAACGTGTTCAGGTCCACTCTTTCAACTTCAACATGCCAGCTGCGCAAAAAATCAGGACGGTCGAAAGGCAAAGCTTTCAACCATCCTGATGAGATCACAGTGACCAGATTTAGCCACAGAATTGTTTAGTAGCTGAACTGGCGTTCAAGTTTTTCTGCACAAGAAACACAAAATCGAGAGTGTGGGATGACTTTGAGACGGGTTTTAGGAATCCACCGTTTTGAGGGTGGTCTCCCTTCGTCTTCGCATCCTTCACAGATTCCGTAAGTGCCATCTTCGATCCGTTTCAAAGCGGCTCGAATCTCTTTGAGCACTTCCTGGTCACTTTCCATGACCCGAAGTGAGAAATCTTGTTCATAGTTTTCAGTCCCCAGCTCCGCCATGTGCGTGGGTGATCGAGAGTCAGATCCCGTTCCAAGAGCACCGCTAGAGAGCGTCTGGACATCGCCGCGAAGGCGAGCATCCAATGCTTTCAAAAGCTCTTTGAACTGAATCAAGTCTTTCTTATTCAGCATCAGTGTAATCCTATTTTCAGGAAGGCGGCCAATTCATTGATGAACTTCCAATTATTCCGACAAGCCGGTCCATTTTCAACTTGCTCGTCACGTCAACACGGACTTTTCTCCTGTTGTTCACCTAAAACAATCAATGCGGGTGAATGATATGAACGTTTTTAGTTGACTATTGCACTTTACCATGTATACAAATGCCCGTAATGAACGTTATTCGGGAAGTAAGGCAATCAGGTCATGAATGGTCTAAAAAGTTCGAATTGCGACTTGTTCACTCTGTCTGAGACAGAGGTTGAACGTCTAAAACGGCAAAAAATCTCGTATCTTTACTGTCCGGAGCTGGACTCTCTCACGGTTAAAGACATCGTAAGTTCTACTTACAGAGATACTTATAAAGAATCGCCTAGGCCAGTTGACCCTAACTTGCCAACAATGTTGAGCAAACCGCTTCTGACGGCTGTCGGTGAACGGCGTCTTTTCCAGAAAATGAACTTCCTGAAGCACTCTGCCAGTCAAGTTCAAGGGAAGCTGAACTCTGAACAGCCAAAACAGTCATTGATCGAGAAAATTGAAGAGTACCTGATGCTTGCCGAAGAGACCCGAGCAGCAATTGTCGAGTCAAACACGCGACTTGTGGCCTCAATTGCTCATCGGTTTGCAAACTCTCCTGGTGAGTGCGACGAATTGATCAGTGAGGGGAATATGATTCTGCTCAATGCGGTGGACAAATTCGATTACAGCCGAGGATTCCGTTTCAGCACGTATGCCACCTACGCAATTCAGCGACATTTCTACCGATTTCTGAATAAGAAACAGCGACGCAAAAGCGTTGAGCAGGCGATTCCGATTGATATTCTTCGCGATCTTGCGCCAATTCACGAACAGGACCAACCATTGGATTATCGGGTTGCTGAAACGCTCATCGCCCGATTCGAGGACTGTCTTGAAGAACGGGAAGCTGTGATTCTTCGCGAACGATTCGGTTTGAACGACTCTCAATCCTCGGCAACCCTGAAAGCGGTTGCTGACCAAGTTGGCTTGAGCAAAGAGCGGGTTCGCCAACTCCAAAAACGGGCGATTGAAAAATTGCAGGATTTGGCGATTCAGATGAAAATACGTCTTGAACCGTCGTTTTGAGCAAATTTCAAAGGCAGAAAAGGGAAACAGCGAAGTTCACCGAAACAGTCCGCCTTCTTCGGTGTTTTACCTGGTAAGTGCTTCGCATTCGCGAAGTACGCTCGATATTTACTGGGAGTTTTTCTAATGCGTTTCGCAATTGCCACATGCCTGCTCGCTGTTCTTTCGAATTCCGTGATTACAAACTCTGTGTTCGCTGAGGATTCCTCATCGAAGACGGCTTCTAAAGTTGACGAATTACTCGTCAAACTGCTGGCAGACGAAGGCGTAAGCGTTGCTCCCGTCGCGAAGGATGAAGACTTCCTGCGGCGTGTCTATCTCGATCTGGCAGGCGTTGTGCCATCACCAAAAGAGTCAACTGTCTTCGGCCTGAATCCCGATCCGGCGAAACGTTCAAAAGTGATCGATTCCCTACTGGAATCTGAAGACTTTGGAAAACTGTGGGGAGCCTATTGGCGTAACGTCGTGATCTCGCGAGCCACTGAAGCGCGTGCCCGAATTGTTCAGCCAGCCTTCGAACGCTGGTTCGTTGAACAAATGAACGAAAATCGCCCCTGGGACGAAATCACTCGAACCTTGATTACTGCGACAGGTTCCGTCGCAGAAACT
>JAJDEL010000228.1 GCA_029259835.1 Planctomicrobium sp.
CAAACAGAAACGAAGACTTGAAAGCGTAAATACCCATTGATGCTAAACAACGGTTCGAATCGTCGGGGAGTGGGAACGGATCAGCGGGCTTTTCTTCAAACCGGCGGACCCAGCGATCTTCATCGATTCCCATTACTCCAAATTCCCGACCTTCTTCTCGACGAACCGGCAGGCAGGCAATGGAACAGTCCGCGTTCGACTCGATGTGATCTTTCACAAATGGCCGGTAATCCATTGTGTAAATGTGATCGCCGGAAAGAATGAGAATTGTTTCCGGAGATTCTTTTTCGATGGAATAAATATTCTGATAAACAGCGTCTGCCGTCCCACGATACCAGTGTTCGCCAACTCGCTGCTGCGGCGGAAGCACATCGATAAATTCGCCCAGTTCCCGACTCAAGAAGTGCCATCCCAGATGGATGTGACGATCCAGACTGGCGGCCTTGTATTGTGTCAGCAGAAGGATCTTTCGTTGCCCGCTGTTAATGCAGTTTGACAGCACGAAATCGATGATCCGGTAGTTCCCTCCGAATGGAACTGCCGGTTTTGATCGATCAATCGTTAACGGTTCCAGGCGCGAACCTTTTCCACCAGCGAGAATCAGCGTCAACACATTTTGCATGAAGGCAACCTCCAAAGGAGATTATGTTTTGCTTGAACAACACGATCAGCACTTCGTTTTGACTGGATTTCTACAGAATGTCAATGCCGCTGCTGAATGACCTTTGATTGAAGTGAATCCTCTCACAATCAATGAAGTCGATTCGGGTGTTGGTCAGATGAAAAATCATCTACGATGGCTCTCAGATGCAAATCACCTCGGTGTTATGACTGGCTCTCAGATGAACGGAATCGATGGCACTGACTCATCCTCAAATGCTGACTGGAAATGTTGGGCAATTGCAGATGGTAAGGCAGGGCATCAAAGTCAGGTTCGCGGACTTGCCGAGGCAATTGGAGCAGAATTCGAGCTGTTTGATTGTCGTGTGCGCTTTCCCTGGAATTTTGCTCCGTCGGCGCTGGTTCCGCTGAAGCCCGATTCGTTTCGCTTCACTGAATCAGTTGCCACAGACGCTTCGCCGGAAATCATTATCAGTTGCGGACGACAAGCGGCTCTGGGAGCGTTAGCGCTAAAACGCACATTCGGCGAATCTGTGCTACTCGTCCACTTGCAAAATCCGCAAGCCAGCCGCAAAACGTTTGATTTGATTGTCACGCCGGAACACGACAATCTTCAAGGGCCAAACGTTGTTTCAACGATTGGAGCGATGCACTCACTGACTCTGGAAAAACTTCAGGAGGCAGCCAGACGCGGGGCGGTGGCAGGTCTAGAAAACCTCACTGCGCGATTTGTTGCAGTATTACTTGGAGGGCCGAATAAATACTACGCATTCGATGACGGGGACATCCTGCGACTCTCCGATCATCTACAGCAAATTGCCTCTGATAAGCTGCAACTGGCAATCATTCCTTCACGCCGTACACCAGCGAAGGCCATTTCAAAACTGCGACAATCATTTGGAGGTGATCATTTTGTCTGGGACCGCACAGGAGAGAATCCGTATCTCTCCGCGTTAGCGTTGTGTTCTTATTGCCTTGTGACCAGTGATTCCGTCTCGATGATTTCGGAAGCAACAGCAACCGGGCAACCTGTCTATGTCGAAATGCTCAACGAAAAGAGGCCAGCAAAGAAGTTTCATCAGTTTCATACCGGCATGATTGAACGCGGATACGTGAAAAAGTTCATCGGAAACCTGGAAGACTGGGCCTACGAACCACCAAACGAAGCGAAACGCATTGCAAAAATCATTCAAGAACGTTTGTTAAAAGAGTAGTGACAAAGGCGCTCTGTGGACACAAAAAAAGAACGATTGCCATTTCTGGCAACCGCTCTCTTTCGTTTCAGTATTCCTCAGCGTTTTAAGCTTCACATGGGGTCAGTGTGAACTTCGCCCTCCTGTTACTGAGGAATATTGCTTCACCTATTTCACAACATCGCAGGCGTCGCAAGCTGTTGAAGGTGCTGCACAGCCTGGGGCTGCATCGCAAGGATCACACGGATCGCATGGAACCTTTCGACAAACAACTTTCGGCACGCAGCGAGTTTTCGTCACTGTGACCTGACGAGGAACACGCTTAGTGTGACAGACGTAGCGAGTTTCGCAAACTGTCCGCGGCACGCAGTAAGGAACCTTACGAGTACGAGTTTCGCAGGTGTAGCTGCAAGTCGTGTAAGGAACTTGCTTAGTGCGTGTTTCACAAGTGTAAGTGCAAGTCTTGTAAGGAATCTTGCGGCAAATCGTTTGGCAAGTGTAACTGCAAGTTGTGTAAGGCACTTGCTTAGTGCGGCATTCACGAACCATTTTGCAAGTTGTGTAAGGAACTTGCTTCGTGCGTGTTTCACAAGTGTAGGTGCAAGTCGTGTATGGAACCTGCTTCGTGCATGTGACTGGTGTTCGGCAACAAACAGTGTAAGGCACTTTGCAATGCTTCACTTCAGGAACCATCCGGGTGCATGTGACAGTCTTGTTAACTGTTTTTGGGCACCAGACTTTCTTGCAGATTGTGCGTGGTGGATCCTGAACCATGACCTTGCGGGTCTTGCCGGGCTTGAAAACGTGGCAGCAGGAATCTGCATCGAAGCAGAATGAACCTGGGTCTTGCACACATTTTTCAACACAAGGACCAGGAACGCATTCTTTGACAGTCTTCCATTCTCCGCACTGGACAGGAACGCATTTCGTGGTTGTCACAGGTC
Source organism: Planctomicrobium sp. (assembly GCA_029259835.1). Lineage (GTDB taxonomy): Bacteria > Planctomycetota > Planctomycetia > Planctomycetales > Planctomycetaceae > Thalassoglobus. The sequence goes on from JAJDEL010000228.1 coordinate 2,759, forward strand.
GCATCACGGTGTGACAAGTATTGCGATAGCGTGTTTCAGTGTGAGTTTTGTACGTCGTGTAGCAGACGTTGCGATAGCACGTCTTGTAACAAGGCTTGCGAACTGTGTAGCACACGTTGCGGTAGCAAGTGTTATAGACAGGTCGGCAAACGGAATACGTGCATGTCCGGTAGCAAGTTTTGTAAACCGGCTTACGAATCGTCTGTGTACAAGTGCGATAGCAGGTCTTGTAGTGAGGAACCTTCACAGAGTAACAGACATTTCGGTAGCAAGTTTTGTAACAAGGCTTGCGAACCGTGTAGCACTCATCACGATAGCACGTATCGTAAACGGTACGACTACAAGTGACGGGAGTTTTCTCGACGCAAGTGTCATAAACAGTCTTACATTCGTTGTACTGTTCGGTACACCAAATCGTCTCGCGAACTGTCTTGTAAGACGGTCCGCAATTCACGCGTGCTTTGCAATAATCCCCGCAAGGATTGCACGACCTTTCTGGACTACAACGGAAACGACCGCTTCCGCAGAACAGTCCAGCTTCTGATTCTCCAGCACTCGCCATTGCTAAAATTGCGGCGAGGACCGGAATCCACATCTTGTGTCTCATGAGTAGAGTCCTCTTCAACTAACCCCATACGAACCGACCACCACAACAGCAATCGCTATCCCGGATTTCGGCAGATTTCGCCTGCACGCTCTATCTATTCATCGTATCTTTCCCGTCTTGCCTGTTCTTCCTGGTAGGAACATCGCGAAATCGCGACGACTCTCACAAGTGATTTGGCTGCCACGTTAGGCATTTACGGTACGATGTGTCAGAATGGATCGACCGGCAGGACTATGCGCCTGCACTATGATCGTTACAGCAGGAGCGGGGATGCCCGTTCGCTGATAATCATTCCTCAGTGTCGTTGCGACCCGCACAAATTAACCATTATTCAGAACAAACTGGAAAGCTGAGAACATGAAGTTCGCTATCTGTCAAGAATTGTATGAAGGCTGGGATTGGAATCGACAGTGCGAGTATGTTGCCCAGGCTGGCTACACCGGCATCGAAGTCGCCCCATTCGCATTGGCTGAGAAAATCAGCGATCTCAGCGAGAGTGACCGTAAAAGCCTTCGAGAAACTGCTGAGAAGCACGGCTTGGAAATCATCGGCTTGCATTGGCTGCTCGCGAAGACCGAAGGTCTCCACCTCACGTCCGAGGATGATGCAGTTCGCGTGGCAACGACTGAATACCTCATTCAACTTGGAGACCTCTGCGCCGATCTCGGCGGCACAATCATGGTCTTCGGCTCACCGTTTCAAAGAAATTTGGAAGGCGAAACGACCGAGCAGCAAGCTTTTGACAGAGCAGTCGAAGTGTTCAAAGCGGCGATGCCAAAAATTGCAGCGCGGGGGGTTCACCTGTTAATGGAACCGCTCACGACGAAGGAAACAAACTTCATCACCACCTGCGACTCGGCAGCGGAGTTGATTGCAGATGTCGATCATCCGAATTTCGCATTGCACCAAGATGTCAAAGCGATGCTGGGTGAAGGGACTTCTCTTCCAGGACTCATCGAGAAACACAAAGGCATCACCCGACACTTTCATGTCAACGACACCAACCTCCTCGGACCAGGTATGGGTGAAACCGACTACCATCCCATCTTCGAAGCACTACTCAAATCCGGCTACGATGGCTGGGTCTCGGTCGAAGTTTTTGATTACTCACCAGGCGCTGAGAAAATCACCGAAGAGAGTCTGGCATACATGAAGCAAGTCTTGTCTGATCTTGATGCGTGAGAGCGGAAGGCCACCTTCTGGGGTGACCTGCTTTAGTTTCAGAAAGACAATGAAAACCATACTCATTTCAAAGTCGCCTACACTTGAAATCGTTTTTTGTATTCTCGGAAATACGAGTTTTCTGTATGGATCTCTTGTTTTTTGTTTTGCTCAAGACGAGATCGAAGTTGTCATTGCGAAAACTGGTTTAGTTATTGGTTTGATGCTGCTAGTTACCTCGGTTGTCTTGTTTCGGAATCGACCTGTTGCGATGATTCTCTCTGAGAATGGGTTGTTCATTAATCAGTTTTCAGTCACGATTGGCTGGCGATTTATCAAAGATGCCAAGCTCTATTTTCCATACCGCGATTTGGACATAGGAGACTTTGCACTGATGGCTTTGTTTTCAAATGGTGCTGCTTCGAAATATGCGATGCTGGCTATCACGTTTACAGATGAAGGGGTTCAAGAGTACGGAAGAAGGCGGTTTATTGCGGCACGTCACCGCTCATTAATGAAACTCAATCACCATATTTTACTGCCGATTCTCTCACTCAACTTTCACCCATTTACTTCTCGAGTCTTACAACGCCCAGATGATCTGATCGAAGAAATTCAATGTCGAATTCATCTTTACCAGAGTGACAAGTAGGGCGACATACGGGTCCGATATGGTCGCATCTCATTTGGTTGGTCATGTCATTTGATCATGTTTGATGTCCATTCAATTTGCATCCTTGACGATCAGTCGTATTCGGCCTCAATGGGACCGATTTGAGACCATTGTGGGGCTCTTCGCTGTTGTTCTGCTCACTTTTGGTGTCGCCTTTCTGGCGTCGCTCGCGCTTGGACTCAATCTATTCCTCGGCGACCGGATCGTCTATGCAATTACGTTGCCACTTGCTCCTGCAAGCTGGTTCACTGCGAGTTGGATGAATCGCAATGCCACCTGGGCGCTAAAACAATGTCGAGATCGTCAGAAGGCAAAGAATGAATCGCAACAGAGATCCATTTTTGCATTGATTCTCTCATCTCGAATTGCAAGTTTTCCACTTCTGATTCGCGTTCCGTTGGGGCTTTGGTGGCTCAGCCATTTTGGCACAGCCGTCTTTTTGGGTGAGATGGCTGATGTCATCGCGGCTGAGTCTTTTCTACTTTCGGGAACGCCTCATCTTCTTGTCTCGTGTCTTTTGTCATTTTCATTCCATTTTGCAGCCAACACTTTCCTTGTCTTGTCGATCCGTCAGTTCACTAATTCCGAAACTTGGACGGAAAAAATCTGGTGCCAAAGAATCAAGATTGATGTGTTGCTCGTCAGTCCGTTATTCATCCGATTGTTGTTGGCGTAAACTTCGTGACGCTCGGATACGGCTTGAAGTGGTATTCAGTAAGGTATGCTGGAACGACTCATCTTGCTGAGTGCACTGGTTGAAGCGACGTAAGATCCGCTGGCGGACCATTCATCGCGTGTCAAGCTGCCAATCGGTCCGCACAGCGGACCCTACCTGGCTTGTGACGCATTCATCATGTTTCTTCGTGCTCTTTGTGACCAATGTGGTTCATAAAATAATGCCTCGCAAGTGATTGAATCGCTATCGTCACCAATTCTTGGCAACTTCTACGACTTTCTCCAGTGCGTAAGAAAATGCGCCGTAGGCGCCTGGGTTGAACAAAACGAAGGTGACCAGTTTGGGTGCTTCTTGTTCTCTTAAAAACTCCGCAACAGTCATCAAAGAATTCTGTGCAGCGAGGTCCATCGGATAGCCGTAGACGCCTGTGCTGAGGGCAGGAAATGCAATCGAATCGCAGTGATGTTCAAGTGCGAGTTGGAGGCAGTTTTGAAAAGCGGATCGCAGCAAATCTGCTTCGCCGCGCAATCCACCATTCCAGACTGGCCCAACGGTGTGAATCACGTATTTGCAAGAGAGATTCCCTGCCGAACTGATCACAGCGTT
>JAJDEL010000229.1 GCA_029259835.1 Planctomicrobium sp.
GGACCCGAGTTCCAATACTCAGATGGAGTATGGCGCAACAGTACATTTCACGATTGCCGTGACATTTTTGCTTGTCAATATCCTTGTCAACGTTGTGCAGTACGGCGCCATCGTTCGGAATTCCGAGGTTGTTGATCTGGTGTATCAGGAAGTTCTGGCTGTGCGAAAAGAACGTGGGCTTGATGAGCCGAGTGAGATTTCGTGATTTCAGACTTGTGTTCACTCACTTCCAGTGTGCGGCAAAAGAGAGCGATTGTTTGGGACAAAGGTCAGGGTTTGCAGAAAAGGCAGAATCCAGTCGATGAAATGTTGCCAGATGCTCCCTGCTTCTCTAACCTGCTGGAATGCACATCCTGACCTCTGTCCAGAACGGTTCACGTGTCTTTAATTACTGATCAGTCCGAGTTTGACCAGCTTTGCAAACGAATTTCTGAAGCTGGTGTTGTTGCATTTGATACTGAGTTTGCCTCGGAATCGTATTATCGCCCTCGACTGTGCCTGCTGCAGTTTGGATTTGCGGACGAAATCGTCGGAGTTGACCCATTTCAGGTGTCCGATCTCTCGAAGTGGTGGGAGATCATGGCTGACGATGTCACGACTGTGGTCGTACATGGAAGCCGAGAAGAAGTCCGTTTTTGCCAGTTCGCAATTCAGCGGCCTCCTCGAAAACTGGTCGACGTTCAAATCGCTGAAGGCTTGAGATCGCGCGGGTTTCCGATTTCACATACAAACCTGGTCAGTCGTGTCCTCAATACGAATGTGACACATGGAAAACAAACCCGCACTGATTGGGAGCGTCGGCCTTTATCGAACAGTCAAACTGAATACGCGCTCGAAGATGTTCTCCACCTGATTCAGATTTGGGAGACGCAGAAAAAATCTCTCAAAGAGATGAGCAGACTCACTTGGGCGGAAGCAGAATTCGAACGCTTCGTTCGCGATGTCTTTGCGGAAGAAGGACGCGAAGGTTGGCTGAGGCTCTCTGGTTACTCACGATTAAATCGTCGAGACATGGCAACAGCGCGTATGTTGTTTCAATGGCGAGACGAAATCGCCTCCGGCAAAAACAAACCTCCTCGGCGAGTGCTGCGGGATGACCTGCTGATAGATGTTGCCAAACGTCAACCGAAATCTCTCAAAGAACTGAATATCGTCCGTGACATGAACCGTCGCGACTATCAGCAACATGCGGATGATATTCTGCGAGTTGTTAAAGAGGCAGTGAGTATTTCCAATGACGATTTGCCAGAAAAATCGAAACGCAAAAACTATCCATCACAAGATGAAGTGCTGGCTAGGATCTTGGGATTGGCATTAGCAAATCGCTGTCAGGAACTGGGCATTTCCATGCCGCTGGTTGGAACTTCAGCTGACTTGAAAGAACTCGTTCGCTGGCATGCCTTCGACAATCAGCAAGGGGAACGCCCGAAACTTATGACAGGTTGGCGTAACGAAGTTTGCGGAAAGATATTGACGGATGTTCTGGATGGAAACATTTCGTTGCGAGTTATCGACCTGAATTCAGAAAACCCGTTGAGTTTCGATGTCGGGCGTTGATTCTAACGAATCGAAATTTGAATCAAGTAACGTGGAAGTGGATTGCAGTGATGAGAATCCCGCAGGCAATACCCCACTTTGTGTTGATTCACGTGTGAGCGTGCATTTTTTGACCATCGTCTTGTTTGCAACGTATTTCGGTGTGACCCACATATTATCTCCCAGTGGAACCGAAATTGTCACCGTCACTTCTGGTGTGCTGTTGTTAATTATTGATGGAGATATATTGACAGTTGCATTTTTCGTTCGGACGACTGCTAAAATTGAATCTGCTTTGGCCTTAGCTGCTGCGGCAGTACCCCCTGGAACGATGGCTTCTCGCGCGCCTTCATATGCTGCATTCTGAGCCGTGTTGCGAACCATGTTCACTCTTGAAAACTCAACTAGACCGAGCGTAAGAAGTGTTGCCACTGGCATCATCAGGGCAAACTCAACCGTCGCCGCTCCACGACGTTTCGGATGTTTTTTTCGAGTGAGTTTGAACTGATTGTACATCTAGAAACTTTCAGAAAATCACTTTGTTAGTGCGACTGGAAGCGACCGTGCCAGTTCTTCGAAAACATCTTCAAGTTGAGTCGCATTGATAGCATGGAAATGGCGCCCACCAGTCAGTTCGGCTACATCGACCATCGTTGACTGATCGGCATTCTCAAGAAATGTGATCGTATGAATGACGATTCCCAAAGCTTGTGCGTCTTGTGCTGCTGAAAGTGGGGATCGACCTTCATTCCACCGACCGTCAGTCATCACGACCAGTATCTTTTGGGAATCAGGGCTGGCTTGATTCGCGATGACCGCGACTCCCTCATCAATTCCAGCCGATAAATTCGTTCCACCCAGCATGTATTGGTTCCCTCGAGCAGTTACGGTGTCCATGATTGCTGAGTAATTTAATCCGAGATCAACATCACGGTTCACTGCAGGGAATGTCTGCCCCGTGAGGATGCTCTCGGTCGTTGTTGCTCCCAAGTAGGAAGCCCATGTGACCAATGCAACATTTGGCTTTACGGAACGTTGATTCATGATTGCAAAGAATGATGTCACTGCGCCTGAGAGTTGAGCCCAGCGACTGTCCGTTGAGTGTGGTGGCGTGAGCAAAGAATCTTTCCAGTCCAGTAAGCCATCGTTGTAGACATCGCTACCTGGAACTCCCGGAGGATAGACCCATTCGACGCCAGAATCATCAAATGCCATCGAGTGAGATCGATCGATCACAAGGACCAGTTCTTGCTTAAATTGCGACGCGACAGACACAGATTGAGGCGTGAATGTTTCGCTACCTAGAATTGGAGCAAAGAACAGATTCACTGGACCGGAAGCGGTGCTGGTAGATTTTAATCCTGTGACACGGACAGCAGTGTAAGGTTGGTGGTCTAACTGAAAATTCCAAGTTCCATCCAATTGCTCGACAGCCTGACCGAATTCAAAATCACCATTCACTAATTGAAGCGAAGCGCCAGCGACTTCGTTCTTCGAAGCAGCAAGAATACCTGCCGCGATGGCGTTTGATTTATTTCCGTTAGAAAGCGTGAGTTCACCAGCGGCGGCTTTCGCGGCAGAGTCCACGGCAGCCTTGAGTTCCGTTCGTGCCAACTGCATGAACGCAACATCGACACTATAAACGACCATCGCCAGAATGACAGTGAGCAACATCAGCACAAATACTAACATCGTCCCTTGAGGGGGCGTTGTCGTTGTTTCTTTGGCTAGGGTGTTGCTTTCCATAATGAGCGGGAGCTTCTGGGGTAGTTTTCAAACAAGGACTGACTCAAACCAAACCGGTTGAGGAGGGCAATCTAAAATTACGCCCAGTCGCGCCTGACGACAAACATAAACTCACTAAAATCCGCTTTGAGTTGACTCACGTGTGAGCGTGCATTTTTTGACCATCGTCGTGTTTGAAACGTACTTCGGTGTGATCCACATATTATCCCCCAGTGGAACAGAAATCGTGACGGTAATTTCCGGTGTGCTGTTATTGATTGTTGATGGGGAGATGTTGACCGTTGCGTTCTTGGTGCGCACAATTGCAAGAATCTCATTCGCTTTGGCCTCAGCTGAAGAAGCAGTTCCTCCAGGTATGATTGCCTGGCGTGCGCCTTCGTATGCGGCATTCTGAGCTGTGTTGCGGATCATGTTGACTCGCGAGAACTCGACCAGACCGAGCGTGAGCATCATCGCCACCGGCAACATCAGTGCGAATTCAACCGTCACCGCTCCGCGACGATTTGCCTGCTTTTTTAAAGATGGCTGGGTTGTCTGTTTTCTCATGGTTTTCGATTGCAGAAAATTACCGTGTTAATGCGACTGGAAGTGTGCGTGCCAGTTCATTGAATATTGCATCGAGTTCAACGGCATTCGATGCATGGAAATGCCGACCGCCGGTTAATTCCGCAACATCGATCATCGTTGTTTGATCGGCTCGGTCAAGAAATGTGATTGTGTGAATGACAATGCCTTCGTCCACCGCATCTTGTGCTGCTTCGAGAGGGTCTCGACCAGTGTTCCAGAGACCGTCTGTCATGACGATCAATGTTTTTTTCGCATCAGGTCGTCCTTGAGTGGCAATGATCGCAACTCCTTCATCGATTCCGGCTGAGAGATTTGTTCCACCAAGCATGTACAGGTTTCCTCGTCCACGAATACTGCTCATCAACGTGCCAAAATTAGATCCCAGGTCGATGTCGCGATTCATGGCAGGGTATGTCTGCCCACCTGTCAAAATACTCTCGGTCGTGTTTGTTCCCAGGTATGAGGCCCACGTGACCAATGCCAGATCGGGCTTCACGTTGCGTCGATTCACTTCAAGTAAAAAGGTGGCGACGGCTCGTGACAACTGAGCCCAGCGGCTGTTCCTGGGATGTGGTGGTGTGAGTAGAGCATCGATCCAATTCGTGGTGCCATCGCGGTTCACATCACGGTTTGGGACTCCAGTTGGATAAACCCAGTCGACTCCGGAATCATCAAACGCCATGGAGTGGGATCGGTCGATAACGAGGACCAAGTCTTGCTTGAATTGCGACGCGACTGAAATCGATTGCGGGGTAAACGTTCCACTTCCAAAGATCGGGGCAAAGAAGAGGTTCACTGGCCCTGAATTTGTGCCTGAAGATTTCAGTCCTGTGACACGGACTGATGTGTAGGGGGTCGCATTCTCTAAAAAGTCCCAGGTTCCATCGTTTTGTTCGATGGCCTGACCAAACTCAAAATCTGAGTCGACTAGCTGCAGCGAAGCACCAGCAACCTCGTTTCTCGAAGCGGCAAGAATCCCTGCGGCGATGGCCTGCGTTTTATCTCCATTCGTATTCGCGAGTTCACCGGCAGCTGCTTTTGCAGCAGAGTCCACGGCAGCCTTAAGTTCCGTTCGTGCCAGCTGCATGAACGCAACATCCACGCTGTAAACGACCATCGCGAGAATGACTGTCAGCAGCATGAGTACAAAAATCAGCATCGCCCCAATGCGATGCGTCCTAATCGTATTCTTCTTTTGAGAGTAATTTCGCATGATCTTGGCCGCCTTGAGGCAGAGTGGTTCTTGGGCAGTTTTCTGCAATAGTCCCAGCGATAAATCGCATTATTACAAACGCCAATGATGTTAAAGTCGGTTCATCGTAAATTCACGGCTGTAGGTTGAGTTTTTGAAAAACCAGTTTGGCCCGATTGAGTTGGAATTCGAAGGTGCCACAATCGTCACCTTAATGGGAGTCCCCGCGATGGTATTTGCTGTGATCAAAGGGGAGACATCAACACTGGCCCCTTGAATGTTGTATGTCGTAAGAATTTCATTAGCGCGCTGTTTCGCGGCGGCATCAGTTCCACCAACAGCCGAAGCAATCTGGGCCGATTCATAGGATGCAATCGTCATCGCCTGACGAAGGTAGATCGCATTCGATGCTTCAATCGATCCAAAGACCAGAATCATCAGTAGTGGCAGGCAAAGCGCAAACTCGACGGCAGCCAGTCCTGACCGGCGTTTTTTGAACGTTTTGTGATGGCGTCTCTGTTTCATGAGTGTCAAATCGATTTTGGGAAAAATCACTTCTTCAACACTAGGCCATGTTTTTCGCAGAGACTCTTTCGATTTACAAAAGCGATCCGATTTAAGAATCGAATCCGCGTTACGAATTCAACTTGATTTGGAACTGAAGTTTTTGATGATCTGTTGCATTTCGGCAACGTTCTTCAAGCTTCAACCTTTTTCAGGTTTCATCCGGGCGAGAGCGATCTGCCCAGTGATCATTTGAATCGCAACCACTGACAATGACTCCCTTTTCATTCCACTTCATCCCTGCATAAACATCAGACGCGGCATAACGCAGCGTTAATCCACAGCGGCGGCGGTCACTCTCGTTCGCTTCGGAACCATGCAGGAGGAGATCGGAATGCAGAGAAATTTCCCCTGCCGGAAGTTCGTCGTAGATCACGTCTCCGTATTGTTCTGGGTTTTCAACCGTTTGATTGAGAACATTGTGCTCCGCCGAATCACTGGGGTGGTAAGTCAGATGCCCGACGTGGTGGCTTCCAGAAATAAACTTCATGCACGCGTTTTCGATGTCTGCATCATCAACCGCCAGCCAGACGGTGACTGCCTTGGAGGGCGAAAGCGGCCAATAGCTGGCATCCTGATGCCAGGCGACCGCTTTTCCATCGTGTGGCATTTTGCAAAAGAAGTGTGATCCCCACCCGACGACGTTTTCTCCGAGAATGTCAGTCACACAAGCGACGATTTTCGGATGCTTCAACAGATCGTACACGCGCCCGTATTTCAAATGTGCTGAACTGATTGAATAGCTGTCCCCCCCATCAGCGATCACCTTTTTCAGCAACTCATCGAAATACCCACGTATTTGCGTGATTTCCGTATCGTTAAAAACCGGAATGGGGCGAACGTATCCCTCTCGGTTGAATTGCTCGACTTGTTCGACAGTGAGAACCTTTGGATTTGTGACATTGCTCGGATAAAAACTAAGGTCACGTTCCATTTGGTCTAATTCAGACTGATCTGGAATCATTTTAAAGGTCGACTTGGAATCAGCCATTGGTAATCTCGCGTTTAATAAGGACAGACATTTCCAGGTATGGTACTCTTTACTGGGTTCCGGGAGAATTGTCCCCGTCTTTCTTCGAGTCAACCGTGACGTCGTTCGCCATAATGAAAACTGCTTTTCGATTTGTGACAATTTCAATGTTCGCCCTGTTTTTCTCTGGCGTTCAGGCCGAAGATTTGTCCACACCCGAGAAGAAGATTGAGTTCTTCGAGAAGAAAATTCGTCCGGTTTTGGTCGAGCATTGCTACGAATGCCATTCCGCCAGCGCAAAGAAAATTCGTGGTGGATTGCTGGTGGATAGTGCGAAGATATTTCGCGATGGAGGCGATTCCGGACCTGCTGTTGTCCCTGGAAAGTCGGGCGAAGGAACACTCCTTGAAGCGTTACGGTATGAATCTTTCGAGATGCCACCGAAGCAAAAACTTCCCGATAGCGTGATCCGGGATTTCGAAACATGGATTGCTGCCGGTGCTGTCGACCCTCGAACAGAACCTGCGAAGCGACCATTAAAGCCGGAAGGAATTGACCTTGAAATTGGTCGGGAGTTCTGGAGTTTTCAACCGGTCAAAAATGCCAAAATTCCTTCCGTCAAGAACGCCAACTGGTCGAAGTCGAACATCGACAAATTCATCCTCGCTTCGCAAGAATCGAACAACTTAGAGCCGGGAGCAGATGCGAGTGATCTTACGCTGTTGAGGCGGCTGTGCTTTGATTTGACTGGTCTGCCGCCGACAGTCGAACAAATTCAAACGTTCCAGAGAGAGACATCGACGACCCGTATCGAAAACGTCGTGGACGAACTTCTCGCTTCCAGGCATTTCGGTGAGCGTTGGGGACGGCACTGGTTAGACTTGGCGAGGTACTCGGAGTCCACCGGCGGTGGGCGTTCTCTTCTCTATGGGGAATCCTGGAGATATCGAAACTACGTGATTGATGCCTTCGACGCGGATAAACCGTTTGACGAATTCATTCGAGAACAAATCGCTGGCGACTTGCTCAAGGCGGCTGATTATCGAGAGCAGGGGCAGCAAGTCATCGCGACCGGTTTTCTTATCTTGGGACCGCACAATTACGAGAATCAGGATAAAGAACAACTGCGTATGGATGTTGTCGACGAGCAGATTGACACAATCGGGCGCGTCTTTCTAGGCATGACGATTGGTTGCGCACGCTGTCATGATCATAAATTCGATCCGATTCCAACGACGGATTACTACGCCCTGGCGGGTATCTTCCGGAGTACCGATTCACTTGTGAATGGCAATGTCTCCCGCTGGGTCTCAACACCACTGCCTCAGTCTCAAGAAGAAATCGCAAAAGCAAAATTTCACGCAGAACTGCTGGCTGCGAAAAACAAAGAGATTCAAAATCTCAAAACTCGCATTGAGTATCTCAAGCTCGGTTTGCCAGCAATTCTGGTTGATAATACTGAAGCGAAATTGACTGGCAACTGGGTCGAGAGTCAATCAATCGCCGGCTTTATTGGAGAGAACTACCAGCATTCTTCAGAGTTGACTGCGTCTGCAACATATCAAATTGTGACAGACCCCGGCTTGTATGAAGTGCAGTTCAGTTACACGGCAGCTCCGAATCGTAGCAAAAAAGCAAAGATCACGATTCAAGATTCCGAGGGAGAAACGGTTCTCAGCATCAATCAACAGCTAGTCCCTGCGGCAGACGGGACTTTTCAGTCACTTGGCGAGTTTACCGCCACGGACAAGCTGACAATCATTATCCAACCGACTGAAAAAGCTCCAACCATCATCGATTCGATCAGGTTGTTTTCGCGAGCGATTGACGATGATGAGAAACTCATGCAGGTTCAGAAATCTTTAGCGGATGCTGAGCTTCAAATGAAAAAATCTCAGACCGAGCTAGCCGGTCTGAATAAAAATGCTCCTGCAAAACTTCCCGGCATTGTTTCGGTCGCAGAAATGGAGAACCCAGAGGATTATTCAGTTTGCATTCGTGGTAACGTTCACAATCTCGGTGAATCGGTCCCGCGCGGATTCTTGTCAGTTGTTAATGGACCGCAGGCCTCTCCCATTTCGAGTACATCGAGTGGTCGACTGGAGTTCGCGAATTGGGTTGCGAGTCCAGACAATCCACTCACTGCCCGCGTGTTCGTGAATCGGGTGTGGCACCATTTGTTCGGGGTTGGATTGGTCCGCACGGTCGACAACTTCGGCGTGCCTGGCGAGAAACCGTCTCACCCAGAGTTGCTCGATCATCTCGCTTCTGAATTTGTTGCGAATGGTTGGTCGGTGAAACAGTTGATTCGCGAAATCGTTCTCTCTCGAACATACCAACTCGCCAGCGAGACAACTTCAAGCAGACAACATGATCCGGAAAATCGATTCCTGACACATCAAAATCGTCGGCGACTGACTGCTGAATCGATCCACGATGCTTTGCTCTCAGTCAGTGGAGAACTCGACAGCGCACCTGCTGGTAATTCAGTCAGATCAGGAACGAAGAGCGAATACGGTTATCGGTTCAAGTTTGGCAAACGCGCAGTGTACCTGCCTGTCTTTCGCAATCGTCTCCCGGATTTGTTCACAGTGTTTGATTTTCCCGATCCAAATCTTTCACAAGGTCGCCGAACATCAAGCACTATTTCGCCGCAGTCTTTATTTTTGATGAACAGTGACTTTGTGCACCAGCGTGCCGCTAAGGCAGCAAATCGCGTTTTGGCAATCGATGGGAGTGTCGAGCAACGATTGCACTGGCTGATTCTCACAACTCTCAATCGCCCACCAAGTGCAGAAGAATTACGACTGTTTACCATGTTTGTCGGTGACCAAGTCGATTCCGAAGTTCGCTGGACGCAAATCTGCCAAACACTCTTCGGCAGTCTCGATTTTCGCTTTCTTGAGTAACAGTAGACAGCCCCACCGTTTGGAAACATTTCCGTTTGTTTTCCATATTCTTAATTTTGACGAATCCAGCGAAGATCTGAGAACCATTTGACGCTTTGGAGGTTTCGCTCGATAATGGTGGTATCGTGATTCCTACCTCAACGACCCACCTCTTATGCTTTATCGAACCCTCACTTTCCTGGCAATTCTTGTTGTACTGCCCATTGGCATCAACGCAGCCGATTCTCCGGTTGACTTCCAACGGGATGTCCTGCCGATTCTTGGAAAGAAATGTTTCAAGTGCCACGGACCGGATGAAAAGACCCGCGAAGCCGATTTGAGGTTGGACACGTTCGCCGGCGCAACGGAAGACCTAGGCGGGTATCAGGCAATCAAGCCGAGCCAGACATCCGAGAGTGAAGTCCTCACCAGAATTTTGAGTGACGATGACGACGAAAAAATGCCGCCTGCGGATTCAGGTCTTGAACTGAGTGATCACGAAATCGCAACGCTCAAGAATTGGATTGAGCAAGGAGCAAAGTACGAACAACACTGGGCGTTCGTCAGACCGATTCGGCCCAAACTGCCGCAAGTCAAGAAATCGAATTGGTCTCGAAATCCGATTGATGATTTCATTCTCGCCAAGCTGGAAGAGAACGGGCTGACTCCCTCGCCAGGAGCAGATCGCTATACGCTCGTGCGGCGAGTTTACCTTGATCTTGTCGGCTTGCCACCAACGATTGAAGAGACAGATGCCTTCGTGAACAGCACCGATCCACAGGCATATGAAAAGCTGGTCGACCAACTTTTAGCATCTCCGCAATATGGAGAACGCTGGGCGCGGCATTGGCTCGATCTGGCTCGCTATGCAGATACAAACGGCTACGAAAAAGACCGTCCACGGTCCATCTGGCCGTATCGTGACTGGGTCATCAATGCGATCAACAAGGACATGCCGTTCAATCAGTTTTCGGTTGAGCAACTCGCAGGCGATATGTTTCCGGATGCCACGAACGATCAATTGATCGCGACCGGTTTTCATCGCAACACGATGATGAATGAAGAGGGTGGCATCGATCCGCTCGAGTATCGTTTCTATTCGATGATTGATCGCGTCGCAACGACAGGAACCGTATGGCTTGGCATGTCCATTGGCTGTGCCCAATGCCATACACACAAATACGATCCGGTCACACAAACTGATTACTACGCCATGATGGCCTTACTCAACAACGCTGACGAACCAGACTTAATTGTTCCCGATGCAGAGATTGAAAAATCCAGAGCCGCAAAACTTTCTGAAATTGCAAAACTTCAATCGCAACTCGCGGAGTTGTTCCCTCCTGATCAAGGGGAAGGGACTGAAAAAGAACAACGACATCGGCACTTAAATCAGAAGTTCAATGCTTGGGTAACTCAGCAGCGAGAAGCTACAAGTCACTGGCAGACGAGCCAGCCAGTCGAAATGTCAACCAATCTTCCGCGTCTGGAACTCCTCGAAGATGG
>JAJDEL010000230.1 GCA_029259835.1 Planctomicrobium sp.
AGCAGAGCTTGGTAACAAAGAGAATGATATCTTGGGATGAGCCGTTTGGGCGCTAGCCCCGGATCTGGTTTCAGTAAACGCTCATAACCGGGTCTAGGGCCCAATGGTATCTACTTTGGGACTTCTCGCCATGAGCCGAACGCGCTAGCGTCGGGCGTTTTGCGGGAAAACGTTGTCCACGCAAGGCCCGTGGCTAGCGCCAGCGGCTTCATGCAGACTGTGTCGATTCGAGAACTTGTTACGGGACTATTTTTTAGTGATCAATGGCACTCGCAAAACTTATTTTTTAGTAGCAGTCTTCTCTGGTTCACGGACTCCGAGGATTTCATCTGACTTGAAAGGTTCTTTGCGAGTGATTTCCACCTTTGAAATCTGAACTCTTCCGCGATTCAGTCTACCGGTCAAGACGACTTTCATTCCTTCTTGAATCATTTCAAAATCAGCGGAAACAACTTTCACGGTGTAATCTTTTTCGAGGTTAATTACTGGATTTTTTCCAGAAGTATCCAGCGCAACCATCGTGTACTCGGGATAGTCAGGGTTTGGCTTAGTTGCCTGAATTGTTCCGATGATGTTGTAGGAATTCATTAACGTGCCACCACCTCTGGAAGCTTTCGATATTTTGCCCCGAGGAAGTTTCTGACCTTTTTTTGGTAACAGGACATTGACCTCCTTCACGAAAATAGCTTCGTTTGACAGATCTCCCTGAGCACCGATGAATGTTCCTGATCGAATGAATCCCTTGTCGCCACTGGCTTTGATGTCAACGGAGAGTCGCGGAGTCAACGGGACCTCCATCGTTTTTCCTTCGTCGTTTGTCACGACAATCATTTTCAGTTTTCCCTGAGTCTTTATCTCAGTAATGGTTCCTGAAACCGTCGGCGGTTTGTTCGATTCTTGCTGAGTCTTGTTTTGTGGTCCTTCAGTTTGCTGCGACCAAGCTGGGACTGTTGCCGCGAGAACGAACATGAGTGTCAGTAAGTAACAGCGCATCGTTATCAACTTTCATGATTTGTAGGAACTGTGTTGAACCGGCCCGCTCAGAGCTTGACTCTACCAGATCCGGGTCGAATTGTCGCTGAATTCACTCAGTTGAAAATCGACATATTGCTGTACGTTGCCGATCCACATTCGGAGCGATATTCTTTCTCGTATCCCTAACAACATGCATCAGGATATGTTCAATGGCGGCGAAACTTATTGATGGAAAAGGACTTGCAGCCCGAATTCGAGAGGAATTGGCGGTTGAAGTGGAGACTTTTCACAAAACTACCGACGTGCAACCTCACTTAGCGGCCGTCTTGGTCGGAGAAGACCCTGCCAGCGCTGTTTACGTCCGCAACAAGCAAAAAGCTTGCGAAAAGTGCGGAATCAAAAGCACGTTGCATCGGCTTGACGAGTCAACTTCTCAATCGCAGCTTCTGGAACTTGTCGATGAGTTGAATAGAGATGTTGCGGTACATGGAATTCTCGTCCAACTCCCGTTGCCGTCACACATTGACGAAACAGCAGTTCTCGATGCGGTTGCACCGCTCAAAGATGTCGACTGTTTTCACCCGGAGAATGTCGGACTGATGGTGCAAGGACGTCCGCGTTATCTGCCTTGTACTCCTGCCGGATGTCAGCGACTTGTCGCGGAAGCTGGCGTCGAAACATCAGGCGCACATGCGGTTGTGGTTGGGCGAAGTGAAATCGTTGGCAAACCGATGGCGATGATGCTCGTGCAGAAAGGAGACTTTGCGAATGCGACAGTCACCATTACACATAGCCGAACAAAAGATCTTCCCGAGATCACTCGCTCGGCAGACATTTTGATTGCAGCAATCGGGCGGCCGAAGTTCATTACTGCGGAAATGATTAAGCCGGGGGCATGTGTGATCGATGTCGGAATCAATCGCCTTGATGGCAAGTTGGTCGGGGACGTTGATTTCGAAGCGGCTTTGGAAGTCGCTGGTTCAATCACTCCGGTCCCTGGGGGAGTTGGGCCGATGACGATCGCCATGCTGCTCCAGAATTCGTTGACCGCCGCCAGGTTGCAGACGGACTGACCAGTTTCTTCGTCGTTTGAGTTCGCGCCCATTCCGGTATGCTTCCGTCCGTCGCCGATTGCTGCGGCGCCGGTTCTTGGCTCAGAGGAGAATCTGTCTCAAACGGTTCTGGCGCTTGCAAGCGGACCGAGGGTGCAAGCTGAACTTTTCCAGGTGCGAGCTTACGCTGCGATGGTTCCACATGACGAAGTTGCCGAATGTTGGATTCGCGGTCGTCGCGTGAAACTGTTTGTGACCTACTTCTGCCTGTGCGGCGTCGGGCAAGATGCCCGATGTCGACAACTTTTGTACCTGGAATGTTAGGCATTGTCCAGAGAGTTTGTGCTGTTGCGAAACCGGGAGGATTTACCTCAGGGTGCCCTAAGGAAATTTTCATTTCAGTTTTTTCAGCAGGCCAACTGATTTTTACAGCCCTGGGAAGCACTGTTCCATTTGGCATTGTTGTGTATTTGTCGAGCATTGCAGAAGCGATGATTTCTCCATCAGTGTTTCGCAAGATGTGTTCCTGAATGTACCCACTGCACGTATTCACTCGAATGACTCGCTCGACGTGTTGCCCGGTTGGAGAGACTCGAACCGCGACCAGGTCGAGGACAGGCTCGTCGATATCTGGATGTTCGAGAGTAAATTCATCG
>JAJDEL010000024.1 GCA_029259835.1 Planctomicrobium sp.
CGCCCAAAATCACGCGTCTGCCCTCGTTTGATTAGCGTTCCTTGTTTCAAGATGATCGTGTGATTACCGTTGATCTCCATCTGCCAAGAGTGGTCAGCCCACGTGCAGGAACAAAGAATCGGAAAGATCAATGATATGCCAGCGCAGAAAACGCAAACCACCACGGTATTTCGCACCGCTGAAATCACAAAAAACTACCAAATGGGAGAGGTGACGGTTCGCGCATTACGCGGGGTTGATTTGGAACTCCTCGAAGGGACGTTTGTTGTTTTATTAGGACCATCTGGAAGCGGGAAATCGACGCTACTGAACATTCTAGGAGGTCTCGATGTCCCAACAGCTGGCGAAGTATTTTATCGAGAGCAAAATTTAACAGCCGCAAACGAAGCGGAGTTAACTCGATATCGACGACAGCATGTTGGGTTCGTTTTTCAGTTCTACAATCTAATCCCCAGTCTCACGGCACAAGAGAATGTCGCGCTGGTCACGGAGGTTGTTGGAAGCTCTATGAAACCTGAAGAGGCTCTCGCTCTCGTTGGCTTGGAAAACCACAGCCATCACTTTCCGTCGCAATTGTCAGGAGGAGAGCAACAACGTGTCGCCATTGCGCGTGCAATTTCTAAAAGACCAGACGTGTTGTTGTGTGATGAGCCAACAGGCGCTCTTGATGTGACAACCGGGATCACAGTTTTAGACGTCATTGAGCGAATCAATCGTGAGTTAGGAACGACAACCGTTGTGATCACGCATAACGCCATGATTTCATCAATTGCGGATCATGTCATTTCCATGAGCGATGGCCAAATTGTCGAGTCTCGAATGAACTCCGAGAAAATCCCCGTAGCAGAATTGCAATGGTAACTCTCTACTGGCAAACGATTCCGACTCTGTTAGATCCCGCTCATGTCCATACTTGATCGAAAACTGCTCAGAGACCTGCGTCAGATCCCAGCTCAAATCCTGGCGATCAGTCTCGTCATGGCATGTGGGGTTGCCGTTCTCATCATGTCCGTGGGGACTCATCGTTTTTTGAGCCATACACGTGATTCTTACTATGATCACTCACGATTTGGTCAAATATTCGCAAACGTCAAACGGGCACCGAAAAGCGTTGAGGAACGGCTTCGTGCAATCCCTGGCGTTGGTTCTGTCGACCTGCGCATGACAAATGAAGTTGTCATCGATGTGCAAGACTTGGAAGAACCAGTCATTGGCAGGCTGATTTCGTTACCCAGCTCAGGGAAACCTTCGCTGAATCAAGTTTACCTACGATCAGGACGAGAACTCAACGCACTACAAACGGGAGAAATCATCGCGAGCGAAGGCTTCGTTAAAGCAAATGAATTAGAAGTTGGAGCAACCATCGAAGCAGTCATCAACGGGAGACATCAGGAGTTGAAGATTGTTGGTGTTGGACTCTCACCAGAATACATTTTTCAAATTCGTCCAGGAGACATTCTCCCTGACGAAAAACGCTTTGGGATTTTCTGGATGAGTGAAAACGAACTCGAAGCGGCGTTTAATATGGAAGGGGCATTCAATTCCGTTTCGCTGTCTCTGATGCATGGAGCTTCAGAGTCGAAAGTCATCGAAGCCGTTGACCGTATTTTGCGTCCATATGGCTGTACCGGAGCGTATGGTCGCAGTCGGCAAGTTTCGGCGAGGTTTCTTGATGACGAGATTCAACAGCTTCGAGCAATGGCATTTGTCGCTCCGTCCATCTTTTTTGCAGTGGCCTGTTTTTTACTGAATGTCGTTCTTTCGCGGCTCATCGCTATGCAGCGAGAGCAGATCGCCGCGTTGAAAGCCTTCGGGTATTTCAATTCAGAGGTCGGGTTTCATTACATCAAGTTTGTTCTCATCATCTCTGTGATTGGATGCACGATTGGAGGACTCGGAGGTGAGTTCCTCGCAAGATCGATGGCTGGGATGTACGCAGAGTTTTATCGTTTTCCAGATTTTCAGTACGATACTGATTGGGCAGTAAATCTTGCAGCGGTGGCACTGACAATTTTTGCATCCATGATTGCAACGATCCGCCCGGTTTGGAAAGCGATCAAGCTACCACCAGCAGAAGCCATGCGTCCTGCACCTCCGGCGAAGTTTCATTATACGCTCATGGATTCGCTGGGGATCGGTCGCGTGTTGACTGCATCTGGACGAATGACTCTTCGAGAACTGGAACGGCGTCCACTAAAATCACTGATGTCATCATTGGGAATCGCTGGCGCGGTTGCCGTTCTGATCTTGGGTAATTTTGGAGTCGATGCGATTGACTACCTCATTAAATTTCAATTCTCTTTGACTCAGCGATACGATGTTTCGGTGACATTTATTGAACCGACAACTGCAGGAGCGATTCATGAACTGGAACATTACCCTGGCGTCTTAACCGTTGAATCATTTCGGACTGTGCCAGTGCGATTTCACTCACGCCAAATCACCCATCTCGGTGCAATGACCGGACTGGATGACCGCCGCGAACTCAATCGGGTTCTCAATGCAGATGAACGTCCGTTGCAGTTACCCCCGAAAGGACTAGTTCTCGGAGATAAGCTCGCAGAAATCCTTCAGATTGAAGTTGGTGATTCTCTGCTCGTCGATGTCCTGGAACGTGATGGTCTGCAACTGCGAATCCCAGTGATGGGAACCTTCAAGGAGTATGCCGGGACAAATGCTTACTTGCGGCGGGAATACCTGCATGAATTAATGCAGGAAGGACCATGTTCAAGCGGAGCCTATTTGCTAGTCGACCCTGCAAAAGTGACAACTCTTTACCGTCAATTAAAAGAAACACCTCGTGTGGCAGGGGTTGCCGTGAAGGAAGCGACCGTGGAAAGTTTCAACAAAACGATCACCGAAAACCAATTACGTATGCAATCAGTCAATCTCATTTTCGCCTGCATCATCGCTTTCGGTGTCGTTTACAATACCATCCGCATTTCTCTTTCAGAGAGAAGTCGTGAATTTGCAACGTTACGAGTCGTCGGTTTTACACGTTGGGAAGTCGCACAAGTTCTCCTGTGGGAACTCGCAATTTTAACTTTGTTTGCCATTCCACTTGGCTATTGCATTGGATACGGGTTTTGTATTGGAATGGTCAAAGGTTTTGAGTCCGAAATGTTTCGCATCCCGTTAATTATCAGTCCAAAAACAATGGGATTTGCAGCTGGTGTCACAATTCTTGCTGCGTTCATTTCAGGTCTCTCTGTCCAGCGACAAGTCAATAACCTCGACTTGATTGGCGTTCTAAAAAGTAGGGAGTAGTGGCGATGGTCGTCTGGATAAAACGTCTGTTTTTGTTGATGCTCGTCATCTGCATAGGAGTGGCAATTGTGATTGCCTTTCTTCCAAAACCTATCAAGGTTGATGTCGAAGTCGTTCAATCTGGCCCCATGGAAGTGTCGGTGCGAGACGATGGTCGCACCAGAATTCGAGAGCGCTACGTCATTTCCACTCCGATTGCCGGTCGGCTACGTCGGATTAATTTGAATGTCGGAGACGCGGTCACTGCTGGACAGACTGTCGTGGCAAGCATGGAACCTACCTCTCCTACCCTGCTTGATCCTCGTGCGCAGGCTCAGGCACAAGCACGAGTCAAAGCCGCTCAAGGTCGCCTTGCGAGAGCAAAATCTGATTTGACGCGTATCCGTATTGAATTAAAACAGGCGGTCGCAGACTTGGAGCGACAAAAGGATCTCAACCGGCGTGGAGCAGCGACGACCTCCAAATTAGATGACGCTCAACTGAAAGTTGACACAAAATCCGAAGATGTTAAAGCTGCTCAATTGATGGAAGATATTGCGAAGTATGAGCTTGAGCTTGAACAGGCAGGTCTCTTGCATGTCTCTCGCGAACAACGCTCCGACGAGGAATCGTCCGAAAAAACAACACCCGCGTTTGAGATTACCTCACCAATTACTGGACGCGTTCTCGGTGTGATGCAAGAAAGTTCCGCCGTGGTTTCACCGGGAGCATCACTTTTAGAGATTGGTGACCCACTCGATTTGGAAGTTGTCGTTGATGTCTTATCGAGCGATGCTGTCCGAATTCTTCCAGGACAAGTCGCTTGGTTCGAGCAATGGGGTGGAACAGAACCACTGCGGGGAGTTGTTCGGTTAGTGGAGCCATCTGGATTTACGAAAATTTCAGCACTGGGTGTCGAAGAACAACGCGTCAACGTCGTGCTGGATTTCATCGGCTCGCTGAGCGAGAGATTGTCTCTCGGAGATGGTTACAGAGTGGAAGCCCGAGTGGTCATCTGGGAAGACGAAGCGACGCTCACCGTTCCAACCGGAGCGATTTTTCGATCTGAAGAGAGTTGGGCAGTGTTTCTAGAAAAGAATGGCGTGGCCCATTTGCAGCATGTCACGGTTGGAGAAACCAACGACCTGAGAGTCGAAATACGAGATGGCCTCAAGACTGGTGACCAAGTCATTCTTTACCCTGACGACAAAATCGCCGATGGCACATTGATCGAACTGCGCGAATGATTCGAACTTTTTCACCCGACCTAAAGGTTGCAGTCAATCGTGGAAACTCTGCTGAAATTTCTTCTTGATGGAATCATTGTGGATCAATCGACACCTTTATCATGACATTTGTCGCTTCTTTCCTCTTAGAACACCAGAAATTCATCTATCGAACGTTACGTGAAACCAGACAACAAAAAAACGGTCACGCAACGTCGTGTTGCGTGACCGTTTGGATTGTCATCTGTTCAGACTACTGAGTGAGTCTGAGAGATTCTACTATGCTGATGGTCCAGTAGGAACTGGGGCGACTGCTGGTCCAGCTTCTTCTTCTGACCCTGCTTCTTCTTTTGAAGCGGCTGGGGCAGACAATTCTGGATCGGCTTGCGGAACGATTTTCGCAGCGCCATGTTCAATCGGTCCATCATTTGCCGTTGCACTGTTTCCAGTCGCACAATCACCAGTTGCACAGCCTCCAAGTCCGGATGGAACTCCACAGCTACCGCATGGTTTTGCGGTGTAGCATTGTTGAACCGGAACGATCTTGCAGACTTCATAGGCAACCTGTCGCGGAACGACTTTGGTGACCATCCGGGTCACTGTATAGTCTTCCTGTCGTGCGACTTGTCGAGCGACCTTGTGAGTCACTGTGTAAGGAACTCGTTTCGTCGTGCAGTACGGAATCTTGCGAGTCTTCACTTCCGTGACAACTTTACAAGTTTCAACAGGAGTGCGACACGTTTTGACTTCGCTGACCATCTTGCAAGTTCGCACGGGGATTTTACGAGTGCGAGTCTCACAGACCCAGTTGCAAACTCGAACAGGACAGTTTTCGACAACTTGTTCCGGAACCATTTTGCAGACCTGAATCGGACAGTTTTCGACGATCTGTTCCGGAACAATTCGGCAAACCTGGACAGGGCAAATCTGCTTGACAACTTGCGGAACATACTGGGTACACGCAACTTGTTGACAAACGACTTGCGGGACGACACGAGGAACACAAGTCACACACCCAGGGTCGCGGGTCGGTCCGAAGCATGGAAGTCCACACAGAGGACCACGTCGGCAGCCGAGTCTCCATCGACCAGGTCGGTAGACCGGTTGGTTGACAGTCTGCGGAACAACACGCCGCACAGTGCGATACGTCGTCACGGGTTTCATGACAGTGTAACAGCGTTCCTGATTAACGGTTTCTGTCACTTGACGCATGACGGTTCGTGTCACTTGACGGTTCACCGTTTCCGTCACAGGTCGCATGACGGTTCGCGTGGTCTGTCGGTTCTGTGTTTCCCAGACCGGACGACGAACCTGATACGATTCTTCGCGGCAACTTGTTTCCCAAACAGGTCGTTGAACGGTGTATTCGCGTTCTTGATAACTTGTTTCGAAGACGCGCCGGTTGACTTCGTACTGTTCTTCACGCACGTGTTGTTCAACGACGTTTCGGTAGCAGGTCTGCTCAACATCTTCACAGACGGTATCGTAGACCGTTCGTTGGCACGTTTGCTGAACCGGTTCGCAAATTGATTCATAAACGGTTCGGTAGCAAGTTTCTCGTTCCACTTTGCAAGCGGTGTAGCAGGCGGTTGGACGGCAGGCATTGACCGGACAACGGTTGTAGCCAGCAGTTCCACAGAACCACCCGGCCTGAGATGTTGCCCCCCCCGAAATCGCAATGGCAAACGCCGCGACTCCCCACAACAAATTCTTCATGGTAGTCTCCTCGTTGGTGTAAAAATCCAAGGTTCCGAAAGAATCGTCCTGACTCTTACACGCCTCCATACTCGCAAATCATCACCCGGAACACAAACGATTTGTGCCAGGAATTGCCCAACATCAGAGCAATTTGATTGGTCGCAAAACCAATCGATCATTCATTTCAAGTTTATCGTCCCGAACAGAAGAACTTGAGTCAAAAGCTCACATTCTCTGATGGGATCGAATTGTATTCTGGCAACATGCTGCAAAATCGGAAAAGTTTTACTCTCTTACGGTACTCTGGGTAGGAAAATCGTTGGCACCGAATGTTTGTGAAGCCGCTGACTCTCGGATTCGGGATGTTTTTGGCTGCACCGATCAGGTAAAGTTCTCACACGATCATGGCGGAAGTGAACCGCTGGAACGATAGGAGGATCGGCTATGATGTTTGATGCGCGTTTGTTGCGGAAACTGGATGAAGTGACCACACGACTTCGGAGACGCAGGGGGGTCGTAGCATCTTTAATTTGCTGGACGATTCTCGCGATTGTGTTGTTCATCGAGATCGTTCTGTTCCGACGCTCAGATTTCATTCTGGTCACTGCCGCAATCGGTCTGTTCTTTTCCATCGCGTCATCTTTGTTCGCCGGAAGAGCGAAATCCTCTGATCGATCAATTGCTGCGAAACGCGTTGAAGATTTATTCCCGGACCTCGACGCAAAACTCCTCACCGCCATCAATCTCAAGCCAACCCCTGACAGATGGGAGTTAGGCTACCTGCAGAACGAACTTGTCTCGGAAGTACTTACTCACGAGCGAAAAAACAATTGGATCACTGCAATTCCTGGAGTCACTTCGGCACGGGTTGCCAGGATTTTCGCGATGATCACGTGCTTGGCTTTGGTGATAGGTTTTCCGTATGGAGTTCGAAAGGAAAGGGCGAACCAGAATGTGATCGTTGAGCAAGTAGAAGAAATTGGAATCACAGAAAATTCAATCGAAATTTCCGTTGAACCGGGCGACACTGAAG
>JAJDEL010000231.1 GCA_029259835.1 Planctomicrobium sp.
TTTGCCATCTTGCCCCTCGGGTCCATTGTCGGAACAGAACCAGAGCATCGTATTTTCGGCGACTCCAATTTCTCGAAGAGTTTCTCGAAGCCGTCCAACTTGTTCGTCCAACGCACTCACGCAGCCGTAGTAATTTCGTTCGTAGACATCGTGATCGTCGTACGGTTTGATGTGTTTTGGGCCTGCGACGACCGGCAGATGCGGAGCATGAAACCAAATCGCGGCGAAGAACGGTTTCTCTTCTATAGCGGCATTAGTCAAGAATGGAATCGCCCGATCCATGATCAATTTGGAATCGTCACCGTCCAAGTTTTCAGTGACAGTCTCGCCCTTCTCATTCCAATAAAAAGTCCCATAATTCTCAGCTTTGCTTTTCTCTTTGATGAAGTCCCAAGCGTTTTTTCCGGCACCGAATGGCTTGATCATCGGATCAAACGTCGGCACTTTCGACTCTGTCACGAAGCACCGGTCGTAGCCATTCATTTGCGGAGTCGAAAAGTTTTTATTGCCGCGCGGGCCGCCCCGATTCGCGTCTTTGATCTCGGTCGTCAGCGTTCCCAGGTGCCATTTCCCAAAGTGACCCGTTGTGTAACCTTGTTCTCGCAGAATTTCCGGGAGAGTGTTTTCCTCTAGTTTCATGTGACCAGTGTTTGCAAAATAGACGCCGTATCGAAAAGGATGCCGACCAGTCAGGCACGATCCACGCGTCGGGCTACAGACAGGTGCGGCAGCATAGAAGCGATTGAATTTCAAACCGGCTTTCGCCATCTCATCGATATGAGGCGTGTGAATTGGCGATTCTGGATTAAAAGCATGCACATCTCCCCAGCCCAAGTCGTCGCACATGACAAGAATGACGTTCGGCTTCAGCTGAGCATTTCCGGTTGAGGCAATGAAGAGAAGCAGTAAAACACTGAGGATGAGTCGAAGCATGCTGAGATTGTTTCTTAATGGTCGAAGGTCATGACATGAAAATTGCATTCAATTTTCGAGGTTAAACAGCTTCACCCCGTTTTGCTCCAAATGTTCTTCGAACCAGGCGTTGACTGACTTAATGCTCGTTGCTGGGTGATAGGGGGCTTCTTGCTTGGGAAGTAAAGTGCTCAGAGCCTGTGCGAGATCCCAGTTTCGCTGCATTGCCTGGCGATTTGACTGAGCCGGTCCGGCCAGATTGTCGAATTCGAGCGGATCAAAGCGGTGGTCGTATAATTCAAACGATCCGTCTTGATACCGAATGAGTCTGACGTTGTCGGTACGTAACGCATGGTTGCCGCGAGCGTAAGTCGTCCGAATCGCTGGTCGCCAGTCCGGGACATCTTCTGCATTGACAAGTGGAGTCAGACTTTCGCCTTCGTTCGTACTGTTTTCCGGGAGGCCGCAAAGTTCGACGAGAGTCGGGTAAATGTCAATCAATCCGACTGGCAAAGATGTTGTCTGGGCAAACTCTTGATCAGGTAATGCAATAATCAGTGGCACGTGCGTCGCTTCTTCCCAGAGACTGTGTTTCGTGACACGATCTTTTTCTCCGAGGTGATATCCATGGTCGCTCAAAAAGACGACGATTGTGTTTTTCGAGTAGGCACTCTCTTCGAGTGCTGTAAGAACACGACCAACCTGATCGTCCATAAAAGAGATGCAAGCGAGATATGCCTGAACGCACTTAAGGAATTGCTCGTCATTATTTTCGGTGAGCCAATGCAACCGGGGGTACTTCGGCATCTCGTGGATTTCTGCACTGATCGCCGGGATGTCATTCTGATCTTCTTCCCGAACTTTCGGCAGTTGAATTCTATCGAGAGGGAATTTGTCAAACCATTTTTGAGGGACATAGAACGGCACATGCGGGCGTACCATCCCAACTGCAAGAAAAAAAGGTTTGTTGTGCTGCTGACTCAGTTTGTCGATTGCCCAACTGGCTGATTTGTGGTCAGGCATTTGTTCGTCCGACTCCGGGAAGGCCCCCCAATCTGTCTGAGTTCCTGAGTATGGAACATCTGGCAAGTGATAGTTGAAGCGTTTGCCGTTCGCCGGCTTCGGGCCAAATCCGTCAGGCCAACCACCATATTCCTGAAACGCAAGTTTGGCAGGATACCCATGAGTAATCTTGCCAACGCCGAAAGTTGCGTACCCGTTCCGGGCAAAATACTCCGGCAGAAGCTTGCCCCGAAAATGTCTCGTGTCTTTTGCGAGTCTGGTTCCGCGTGGTTGAACATAGACTCCGGTTGTCGATGGATACAGTCCAGAAAGAAATGAAGCTCGCGATGGACCACATATCGGTCCTTGACAGTGGGCGTTTGTGAACAGAGTTCCGCGAGCAGCGAGTTTGTCGATGTTCGGGGTCTGCGCCTGCGGGTGACCATCCATGCAGCCAATCCAGTCATTAAGATCATCCACGACAATGAAGAGGACATTCGGTTGCTGCCGACCAGCGACGTCATCATCGGCAAATGACATCGACGGGACAATCATGAAAATCGCAATGACAAGCAAAGAGACTCGACTGGGTATTCGTAACAAAATAGAACTCATGACGATTCAATAAAATTAAAATAACAATGAGGTAAAAAACGGCATTAAGAGTGAACCTGCCCAGGCGTTTACCACTCAAATGGCTTGTCGAATCATAGCTGGTTGCAAGAAATAATTCACGTTTTCTGCTTCTGTCAAGAAAGTTCTTTGCGTGTAAAAACAGTGAACACTCAAGAGCAACAACAACTCCCTCCCCCTCTAGCGTCTTTACGTGAGAATCAATAAATCAACACGCGAACACGCAAAGAATAGGCAGAGCGAGTTTCTGAGATGGGACCAAGCTATGACACCTTTAAAAGCTGAGCAATTGTTGATGCCAGGCAGATCTTTTGCCTGATTTTCGAATAATTCTGGCGAAACAACGAAATGTTGGTCTCCTCGTGAGTCCGTGTTGCACCTAAGATGTGACGAAAAATAAGGGTCGCGTGGGTCAAAGAGAGCACAATGAGCGAATTTCGAGCTGATGATACGGAAGACATGGACATCACCAGAGTGTTTGAACCAGACGACGGAGAAAACGGGCGCGACAGAGACCGGGAACGGAAATCCCACCGGTTGAACTCCTGCTTTGAAGATCTCATCGGTCGTAAGAATATCTCCTGGGAGCAAGTCTACAATCTTAAGGAAATTCTTGGGTCAGGAGGACAAGGGACTGTGTTTCTGGCGGAAAGGTTGGGGGCGTTTGGAGTTTCCTTCCATCTCGCATTGAAGTTCTACCGCCCGAATGACTACCGAGATATTGAAATCTACCGCAGTGAAATGGCTCGACTTGCAGCAGTCGAGATGGAGGTTTCTCAAATCCAGCAGGACAACATCCTGGATATTTATAACGTCGTCGAGCACGAAGGGATTCTTGTTCTCGCGACCGAATGGGTTGATGGAATGGACCTCCGGCAACTCGTGGCACCGGGGGTTTTGCAATCGTTGAAAGGCAAGGTCAATCTGGATCGTTGGGAATACATCAATGATGTCGTGATGACGAATGCCGGCTTTCAAACCAGACTCATGCCGAGTATGGTCCTCGGAATTCTGCGTGAATGTTTGGCTGGATTGTCTGCACTACACCGCAGAGAGGTGATTCACGCCGATATGAAACCATCGAACGTCATGGTGAAACAAACCGGCAACTGCAAGATCATTGACCTTGGATCGTCATTCTTCACGCATACTCCGCCACGTCGCCCCACGTGGACCTGGCGTTATGCACCAGTGGAAGTCCTGCAAGGAGAGACCCACTCGCCGTTGTCAGATATGGCAAGTTTGGGATACGTTATGCTGGAGTTACTCTCCGGGAAAATCCCCTTTGTCGGGGTTACGGATAAGGACGAACTGATCCAACTCAAGCAAGAGATGTGGGAGCGAGTCGATGAGATTCTCCCGGCCGATGTCGCTCGGAATTCAACGCTCGTCGAGATGATTTCCAGGATGATCGCGCCTGATCCTGCGGATCGATTCAATTCGTTGGAAGATGCCGAACTCGCCGATAATGGAGCGGCGGCTCTGCAACGGCAACTCGTCAAAGTCGACATGGATACGGTCGTGGCAAACGAAATGCGTGTCTTCCTACAGGAACTTCAAAAGGCAAAAAATGGCCCGGAAGCCGCATGATTTCCTCATTTCGGACAAATTGAGTACCATTGATGCTCCCTGAGCCGTGCAGAGATGACAATTCCTGACAAGAACAACGGGATTTTGGGAACTCGACGGCATTCAATATCCTCTAAATTGAGTGATTGTGAAGTCAGACGACACCCGGCTGATCGAATTAACACTCGCTGGGGACAATGAAGCTTTCGGAGAATTGGTCATCCGTTACCAGGATCGGCTCTTCGGGACTCTTGTCCACATGCTTGGTTCGATTCACGATGCGCGGGATGTCGGTCAGGAAGCGTTCCTTTCTGCCTTCGAAAAGTTACACACATTTCGGAAGGAAGCCTCATTTTACTCCTGGCTGTTCCGAATTGCTTACAACGCAGCGGTGACGAATCGTCGCAAACTGAAGCGTCGTGGCGGTTCTCTCGATGCGAATTATGAGCAAACTGGTAACGAGCCTACCGATTCCAATCCTACCACCGATCCTTCCCATCAATTGCGAACCGAAGAACGAGCCAAGCAAGTTCGCGATGCACTCGATCAGTTAGCACCTGATTACCGGGACGCTTTGGTCCTGAAAGAAATGGAAGGAATGAGATACGATGAAATTGCAGACCTTCTCGGTTGCCCTATCGGGACGGTCCGCAGTCGGATACACCGAGCCAGA
>JAJDEL010000232.1 GCA_029259835.1 Planctomicrobium sp.
GATCACGGTGGGTGCCGCGCATTGGTCTCTTTAAGAACTTGGAGATTCTGTCGATGAATAACCAGCGAGTCGAACTGCCTGCAATGACTAGGCAGCGATTGGAAGAATTCCAAAAGCGTGTCCGTTTCATCAAGGTTGTCGAAGGTGTCCTGGCGGGGCTTTTTGGGCTGACGACATCTTACATCGCAGTTTTCCTTCTGGATCGATTTATCGATACACCAGCGGTGATGCGGGTACTGATCCTCATTGCAGGCGCTTTGGGAATGGGATTATTCTTTCCACTCAAGTGCCATCGCTGGATTTGGGGAACACGCACAATGGCGCAAGTCGCCGGATTGGTGCGGCACAAGTTCCCGCGCCTCGGCGACCAGCTTTTGGGTGTCGTTGAATTGACGATGAGTGAGCAAAACACTTTCGAAAGTTCAACACTCACCAGAGCAGCAATTGAACAGGTCGATTCCGTCGTTCAAAATCGAGATCTCGCTGATGCCGTCCCGAATCCACAACATCGATTTTGGTTAAAGGTCGCCGCAGTTCCATTCGCGTTGATGCTGGTTTGCTTGATTGTTGTTCCTGCAGCTGGTTCCAATGCGTTCGCACGCTGGCTGACTCCATGGCGTGAGATTGATCGATACACCTTCGCGCAGATTGACCAACTCCCGGACCAAATGGTTGTCCCGCAAGGTGAAGAATTTTCGCTTAAAGCAAAACTCAATTCTTCAACGCGCTGGTCTCCCGGCACTGGTGTTGCTAAGTCGAGTACCGTTCGTGAACCAATCACCTCAGACCTCAAGGGCGATGAATATGAATTCCTCGTTCCGCCTCAGAATGGCAAATCGCAAGTCAGCTTGCGTATTGGAGATGTTCGCGAGTCGATCAATATCCAAACAGCGACGCGCCCAGAACTGAAAGAGATGCAGGCATCGATTCAGCTGCCTGAATACTTGCAGTATTCACGCGACCTAAAGACCGATGTCCGCGGTGGTGTGATTTCCATCGTAAAAGGCGCCGAGGTTGATCTCACCGCGACAGTAAATCGAGAATTAGCAGAAGGTGCTGTTGCTGGAGAAAAGGCAAACATTGATCACGACCGTATTGTCGTCTCAGACGTTCGTATTGAAGATTCGGAGTTCTTAGATTTCAACTGGAAAGACAAACTCGGGCTGACACCGAAAAGTGTCTTCAAATTAAAAATCAACGCGGTCGAAGACGCTGAACCAACAGTCTACTGTCAGCAAGCCGATCCGAAACAGATCGTCCTCTCTACCGAAACGTTGACCTTTGACCTCTCTGCGAACGACGACTTTGGTCTTAAGAAAATTGGATTGCAATGGGAAGGCATACACGATGCCACACACAATCCCGATCCTGAAACAGGAGAGAAGATCGCCGACGTTGGTCAACCTGAAAAAGTCGCAATGACTGCCACGACTACGTTCTCTGCAGAAAACGACGGAGTTCGCCCCCAATCTCTGAAAGTACGGGCGTTCGCTGAAGACTATCATCCTGAACGGGGACGAGCCTATTCGCCGACTTACATTATCCATGTCATGTCCCCGCAGGACCACGCAATTTGGATTGCGAATCAACTCCGTCGCTGGGCGAGTTTGGCGGACGATGTGTATGAAGAAGAAGTACGACTGCACGATGCGAATCGAGAAATGCGAAGAAGGTCTCCGGAAGAATTGCAAACGAAAAAGAGTCAGCAAGAATTAAAAGGTCAGGCAGCCGCCGAAAAGTCGAATGCCATGCGGCTCGATGCAGTGACAACCCAGGGCGAAGTCCTCATCAAGCAAGCAATTCGCAATCCTGAGATGCTTGTCGGACATTTGGAAACATGGGCAGAAGCATTGAAGCAATTACGCGAGATGTCCGATCATCGAATGCCTTCCATTGCCGATTTGATTACCGATGCCGCTCAGGCAAAAGCCAAACCTAAACCGGGTTCTCCAGGCAAAGCCAGCAAATCCAAGCCAGGACCAAAAGTCGGCAACAATCGAAATCAACAAACAGGCAAAGGAGGAGCGAAGAGTGAGGAAGAAGGCAAGCCTGTCCCCAAAGCTCCAAGCATCAGCGACGTCGAATCAGGTTTCAACAAACCGAATGAAGCTGAAGCTGGTAAGCCGAAGAAGAAAAAGCCAAGTACAGGAAAGCTGGGATTACCCTCAACCATTCTTATGGGAGGTCCGAAGCCTGATAAGAAAGATGACGAAGAAGAAGAGGAACCGCAGGAACAACTCGACGAAGCAGTGGAACTGCAAGCAGGGCTCATCGAAGACTTCAACAAAATCCGAGAAGATTTACAAGCTATTCTGAACGATTTGGAAAACAGCACTTTTGTGAAACGACTCAAAGCTGCATCACGGAGGCAAATGGAAATTTCGAAAAGCTTGAACCGAACACTCTTCAAAGGCTTTGGGATGAACTCCGGAAAACTTGAAAAGAGTCAGGTTGCGAAGCTGGAGAACATTGCCGAATCTGAAGTGGCACAAAGCCGAAACGTATGGACAATCCAATCGGACCTTGATGCCTACTTTGGTCGAAAGCAGGAAGAAAAATTGAAGCGTATTTTAGAAGAGATGAAAGAATTGGAACCAGTCACTGAACTGAGCGCACTCGGAGAACGTGTTCGCGAAAACCTATCCGGAGAAGCAATCGTTCGAGCAGAATTCTGGGCCGACACGTTCGACCGCTGGGCAGAGGAAATGGTTTCACCGTCTCAATGTGGTGCCTGCAAAGGAGGCAGCAAGGTTAGTCTGCCACCCGCAATTGTCCTGGAAGTGATGCGGATTATCGAAGCGGAAATGGATTTGCGAGAGGAAACGCGGTCGCTCGAACAAGCCAAAGCGGCAATGGAAATCGATAAGTACGACACTCGTGCCAAGAAGCAATCGAAAACTCAAATCGACATCTACGAGCGGACCGAAAATGTTATGAAAGACATTCGGGCACTTCCTGACGGTGAGAAGAACTTCGGAAAGGAATTGCAGATTGTCGGAATGGCGTCAATCGCGATGGAAGATGCGAGTCTGATTCTCTACCGCCCCGACACGGGTCCTGAAGCCATTGCCGCAGAAACCGAAGCAATTGAAATGTTGCTTCAGTCGAAACGTGCTAATCCCAAGGGTGGTGGTGGCGGAGGAGGTTCATCTCCAGGTGGTGGAGGGGATGGAAACACACAACGTGCCGCGCTCGCAACTCTTGGTGGAACATCTGACCTCAATGCGAAAGTCAAACACCGCACAGTTGAGCAATCAAGTGGCACAACATCAGGTAAACTTCCAGAAGAGTTCCGCGATGGGCTGGATGCCTTCTTCAACGCATTGGAGAACCAGAATTAATGGGACATTCCTCGCCGTTAAATTGGATTCATTCTTTGATTTTGAACGCTCGCTGGCTTTGCATGGGCCTGCTGACAGTCGCTTTTATCATCGGAGTGAACCAGAGAGCCGTTTGTGCTCAAGATACAGAACTCCGATTCGGTGAAGACGTTCCTCCGGAAGTCGAAGAAGTGTACCAGCGCGGTCTGAACTGGCTCGTTGAAAATCAAGCCGAGGATGGTGGCTGGAGTGGATCTCGCACCGGTCGCGGCGGAGGTGTCGGGAATTCCGGAATCACCGGGATGTGCATCATGGCATTCTTGGCTAGTGGGGAAGACCCGAATTTCGGGAAGTATCACAAGAACATCTGCGCTGCTGTGCGAAGTATCATTCGGGGACAAGATCAGAAAACTGGTTTCCTACCCAACAGTATGTACCATCACGGATTCGCGATGCTCGGACTCTCAGAAGTCTACGGTGTTCTCGATGATGATCTCGTTTGGCAGGGAGAGGCCGACGCAAAAAACAAACGGACCATCGGCGAAGCACTCGAACTTGCCGTGCGCTGTGCCACAACATCTCAGAAAAACAATCAATGGGGAGCCTGGCGTTATTCCCCGCAAGCAAACGATGCGGACACCTCCGTTTCCGGCGCTGTTCTCATGGGACTTCTGGCAGCCAGAAACGCAGGCATCAAAGTGCCTGACGACGCTATGGACAAGGCACTGGAATATTTCCAGAAAATGACGACGAAGCAAGGAAGTGTTGGATACTCTGGAATCGGTGGCGGCGGTTCAAAAAATCTCCAAGCCATTTCGGCGCTCGTTTTGTCGATTGGTCACCGTAAAGATGTCGCACAATATGAGGGGCTCACAAAACAGGTCACCGGTAGCATCGAATACCCTGGAAATAGCTATCCGTTTTATTTTCGGTATTACATGGCTCAGGCATTATTTCAGGCAGATTTTGATTCCTGGAAGAAGTGGAATCGCCTGACGATGCGTCAATTGAAAGATCAACAGAGCGACGATGGCAGTTTCAAGAGTGGGCATGGCGAAGCCTATGGGACGGCAATGTCGATGCTGGCGCTGGCTCTCAATTATCGTTTTCTCCCGATCTACGAACGGTAACGGCACACCTCGGTCACAGACATTTCTGTAAGGTCAGATGAGATGAAGAATGCTTTGGCGGTGCTGGCGATTCTCGGTGGAATACTGATTTCTCAAGTCGGAATCGCCCAGGTCGCACAAAAGAAAGTCGACCAAAAGGCCGTGCAGGCTGTCGAGAAAAAACTCCAATCTTTGCTTGGAGAAAGCGACGCCCCAAGACCTGCCGTATTGCAAAACGTTCCTGGAGGGAACTCGGAAACAACTCTCTATTGGGGTTCAGGAGATTCCCTCACTGGTAAACTGATTTCCGCCGATGCAGAGACCCTTGTCTGGGATTCTCCACTCTTTGTTGATCCGTTGAAAATTAAAACCGCGGCTTTGACAGCGATTCGGTTTCCTGAATCAAAAAATTCGAACCTGACGAATGAACCATTTCGAATTTCGATGTTCAACGGAGATGTATTTTTTGGAAAGTTAATCGCCGCTACGGGAAAAACGATTCAATTCCAAAGTCAGCGCCACGGGAAGTTTGATCTCCACCGCGATAAAATTGACAGCATCAAACGCGTCGACACTCCAGACCTCATCTACCTCGGCCCTCGTGGCCTCGATGGCTGGGTCGATCCTCAAAAAGCAGGAAAAGAAGCAGCATGGCATGCACTGAGCAATGGTCATCTGTCAACGAACGCTCCTGATCGTGCTGTTTTTCGTCAGTTGGAATTCCCAGACAAGTGCGAGATTGAATTCATCATCGAGTCTTCGAAACTTCCTTCTTTTGTCTTCGCCTTCGGTCAAAACCGCATCAACGGTCTCAGGGTTGAAAGCTGGGAAGATGTCCTCGTTGTTCTCTCTCGGTTTCAATTCGTGGAGGTTGACTCTCTGGAAGCGACGACAAAACAAGTCCACTTGCATATGTTCCTGAACCAGAAAGAAAATCGTCTCTCGATTTACTCGAACGCTGGACAGAAACTGACTGAGATCGTCGACAAGCGGCGTTTCTTCAAGCCAACCGGGATTCAACTTTGGAATAAAGATGGTGACCTGACGCTCAAGTATCTTCGAGTCGACCGCTGGAATGGCGAACTTCCCAAACCTCTGAAAGTCGGACAAAATCGAATTCAAACTCTTGATGGGCAAGTCATCTATGCTCCACTCCCAGTTTTTGAAGAAGGGATGAAGTCCATTTCAGTTGTCGCTGAGGGTGTGCAGCACGATTTGACAATCGAGCAGATGTCTAACATCGTCGTCAACGATGGAAGCCCTCGAAAAGAAAGCCTCAGCCCCACTCAGGTTGCCTGGAAAGAGGGTGGGTTTGTCTCCGGAGTCATCGATACTTTGATGGAAGACAGAATCTCATTGAAAACCGCTTACTCCGACACCCCCATCGTCTCCAGCCTGAGTGGCGTCCAACGAATCACACTTCCAAAT
Organism: Planctomicrobium sp.; assembly: GCA_029259835.1. Taxonomy (GTDB): domain Bacteria; phylum Planctomycetota; class Planctomycetia; order Planctomycetales; family Planctomycetaceae; genus Thalassoglobus. The sequence continues at coordinate 5,858 of JAJDEL010000232.1, forward strand.
ACAGAGAAAGCACCGGATAAAACAGATCAATTGTTTTTCGATGGTGGCTCATTACATGGGAGTCTTGTTGTTGATGACCAAACCGAAGAACCGATTCGTTGGACA
>JAJDEL010000233.1 GCA_029259835.1 Planctomicrobium sp.
GACATGGCCTCCCCAGGATTTTTACGGGGCTTACTATGCGATGACTGGTGCGGTTCTCGGAATTTTTGGTGCAATGATCAGCTTGCTTGTCAATGTGATTGCCGCTCCAATCGCAGGGAAGGCGCCATTGGAGTTAGTGAGAGTCTATTTGACATTTCCGATTGGTGCTCGCGCTCTTGAGTTGTCCTCTGACAGTAACGGACTGGCCCTTGCCATGGGGTGCTGCTTGTACATTGCGACAGGCATGCTGATTGGAATCCCGATCTATCTTCTGATGGTTCGTTTCTGTGGTCCGAAAGCGACGCTTGGAAAACGCTTGCGAATTGCTAGCCTGAGTTCGTTAGCGATCTGGGCAATCAATTTTTATGGAATTCTTTCCTGGCTTCAGCCGCTTTTGTTCGGTGGGAATTGGATCACAGATCCATCCATCATGCCTGCCTGGGTTGCGGCAGGCACACATCTCGTTTTCGGTTGGACACTCGCTTTGCTTTACCCTTGGGGGCAATTCACGGCATACCGTCCACCGACAAACCAAAACGTAACGTAAACAATTTGATTTGCGCTTTATTTGCTCGACAAACCATTGATACTTTGAAAGACGATTGGCTATGAGTGACGTCGCAGTCGCCACAGATCAAGAAGAAATTCCGAAGCACGGAGAACTCGTTGACGAGAGGCTCGTGAAGTGGTACTTCCTGGCCGCGTTGACGTATTTTTTCATCTCGCTGGCTGGTGGATTTTTGATGGCGTTTCAGTTGATTCGCCACAATTCTTTGGACGGTATCGAGCTTCTGTCGCCGGGACGCTGGCGAATGGTGCATACAAATGCAATCGCTTACGGTTTTTTGGCGAATGCTTTTCTTGGAATGCTCCATTGGGTCATTCCCCGACTCACACTTCAAAAAGTTCTCGACAAACGTCTCTCAATGTTCATCTTCGTTGCGTGGCAAGTCGTTGTTGTCAGCACAGCAGTGGGATTGATTTTGGGACACGCGCAAGCGGTAGAATGGGGTGAAACTCCTGTCTGGATTGACCCATTAGCGCTCGTCGGCCTCTTGCTGGTTGCGATCAACTTCATGAGTCCAATCGTAAAAATGGAAGGGCCGCTGTACGTCAGTTTGTGGTACTTCACCGCTGCATTCGTTTGGACGTTTTTGACATACGCGATGGGGAATTTCGTTCCTCAATACTACGTCAGTGGATCAAGCGCAGGTGCTGTTGGAGGACTTTTCATTCATGATCTTGTCGGGCTGTTCGTGACACCCCTCGGTTGGGGAATGATGTATTACTTCGTTCCCATCCTCCTCAAGAAACCGGTCTGGTCGCACGGCTTGTCACTGGTGGGGTTCTGGGGACTTGCGTTCTTTTACCCTCTGCAAGGAATTCACCACTTTCTCTACACGCCCATCCCCATGTTTCTCCAGTATGGGGCAGTGATGTCTACGATTGCTGTTGAACTTGTTGTCCTTACAGTTGTGATCAACTTTTTTGGCACACTGTGGGGTGATGGAAAAGAATTTTGGGAGAACATTCCGATCCGCTGGTTCTACACAGGTATGGTGTATTACGCCATGACATGCTTTCAGTGCGCTTTGCAGGTGACTCTCACATTTCAGCAACTGATTCAATTCACCGACTGGGTTGTTGGGCACGCTCACCTCGTGATGTTCGGAGTCTTTAGCATGTGGTTGATGGGAGTCATGACTTATCTTTTCCCAAGACTATTGAAGACCGACTGGTACAGCCGGTCACTGTGTGAATGGCATTTCTGGCTTTCCGCAGTCGGGCTTCTTGTGATGGCAGGCGACTTAACCCTTGCTGGCTTATTTCAGGGTTGGTCCTGGATGGGAATGATGGAATGGAATCACTCTTATAATATCTCCCAACCGTTTTGGGTGACGCGTATCTTCGCAGCCTTGACCATCCTCGGCGGACAACTTTGCTTCCTTTGGAATCTCTACAAGACATGGCAACTGGCGCCCACTGAAGCAGAATTATCACAAGCGACAGCTGCTGTTTAAGTCCTTTCATTCAACAATTAACTTTCAATTGAACCTATGTTTGAATCAAAATCTGGCATCTTTTTCATCGCTGGGCTTTTCTTTTTCGCATTTGCGTTTCTCTCCAACGCAGTTGTTCCGATGCTGATGTATCGGGACTTGCCGGAGAAAACCGTGGCTGAATTAGTCAACCCAAACATCCGCTATCAATTCGAGGATATGGCTCAGCGCTATCCACAGCAGTTCAAAAAACACTATGGAGAGCCACCCGAAGACCCTCAGCAAGCAGATGCTTGGTATAACGAGAAGTGTGCTGAGGCGATGAAACTGGGACGAGATTGGTATGTTGGAGAAGGTTGCTGGCATTGCCACAGCCAGTTCGTACGTCCGGTCTCTAATGAAAGTTTGCGATGGGGGCCAGTCTCCGAATCCGAGGAGTACCAGAACGAACTGCAGCGACCAGTCCTCTTCGGAACTCGCCGAGTTGGTCCAGACTTAAGCCGCGAAGGTGGAAGACGCTCGACCGACTGGCATGCTGTGCACTTATTCGCTCCGACAGACTTAAGTCCTGACTCGCCGATGCCTGCCTACCCCTGGTTCTTTGACGGAGCCGCGGACAAACCGAACAAACGCGGCCTTGCGGTACTGACATACATCCAATGGCTCGGGTCGTGGCTGGAGAGTTATCCTTACTACGAAGACTACGACGAGTCCCCCGTTGCGAAACTTGAGCAACTGGAACAGCAAGCAGAAGAAGAGGAAAAGACCGAGGCCGAAAAGTCCGCTGAGGAGTAAGATTCAGTTTCAATGAATCAGTCTTCGAAATTGATTCTGACCAAAGACACGTAAAGGAAGTCACGATCATGCAAGAGAAAATCAAACCTAAGAATTCACGAGCAGTGATGACCGCTACGGTGATCATGGGGATTGTCATCCTTCTCCCAAGTATGGTTGGATTTATCAACAAGCTTCGAGAATTCGGAAATGTCGTACAGGGGAATCCCGATGGTGCGTTCGCGTTGACCCCGATTGTCAATTACACCTTTGCGAGCCTCGGCTTTTTTTGCCTGCTGATCTGGGCAACTGCTCAGGGAATGTTTCACGACATTGAAGGTCCGAAACATACAATGCTTGATCGAGAAGATGACCTCGATATTGACGAGCCAGAATACGTCCCCAAGTGGGCCGGTGGCGCACGCATGCAAAAGAAGTCTTGAATACAAATCAGAAGACGTGTCTGAAGTCAGACGGAAAGATCAATGACAGTCGAAAACCAAACCGCTGAAGAAGAACATCGACA
>JAJDEL010000234.1 GCA_029259835.1 Planctomicrobium sp.
CTCGTCCGCGTCCCGATGGACTGTTGGCGGCAGTGGATCAGGCACAGAACTGCGAATGTCAACGAATATAGTACCCGATATTCGGTCGCGATCGATTCCGTCCAAACAACCCCTGATGACCGTTGGCGTCCTCAAGCGACAATCAATCGCCAGGGAAGTGATGGCTTCTTCGAAGCAGAGCAAGGTACTCCTCTGACGGAATCAGAAGCGGAGTTTCATTCAGCAGCGCGTCAACTCTATCAAGAACGTATCGACGCAGGCGTCGCTCGTGAACAAGCTCGCAAAGATCTTCCGCTGTGTACTTACACTGAGGCTTATTGGAAAATCGATTTGCACAACTTGCTGCATTTCCTCTCATTGCGAATGGACTCGCACGCACAGTGGGAAATTCGACAGTACGCAAAAATGATTGGTGAACAAATCGTTAAACCTCTCTTCCCTGTCGCATGGGAAGCATTCCAGGACTATCGCCAGAACGCCATGTTCCTGACGCGGCTCGATGTCGAAGTCATTCAGCGAATGCACGAACACGCCGGGGAGCACGAATTGATTCCGCCGTATCACGAAGAAACATTTATGGAGTGCCAGGATCCAAGTTGGGTCGAACTCACACGCTCGCGCGAGAGAGATGAATGTCGCGGTAAACTCATTCGTATGGGAATCATGACAGAACCGGTCGAAGAGTAACTGTTCGTGCAGTTTATTCCTTGTTCCCAAGCTCTGCTTGGGTGTACCTGCTTTTGAAGCTCTGCTTCATTGTAGTACAATTGGTCGATCATTTTTGTAGAGAAGCGGTGCGTTCCCAAACTGAAATTTGGGATCAGGGAAGAGAAGCGTTAAGAGAATTATTTGAAGCATTGATTGCGGGGAAACTACTATGGCTGCCTCTTTTGTCGTTGCCTGTTCGAACTGTTCGGCAAAGCTGAAACTCAAAGACAAATCAATGATCGGGAAGAAGGTTCGCTGCCCCAAATGCAGCGAGCCTTTTGTTATTAAAGCTTCGGCGAAACCAAAGTCGGAACCAACAGTGATCGTTGACGATGGAGGTTTCTACGATGACCCCGACGAAGACGAATGGGGCAATGATTTCGGCGAGACAAGCGATGATCTCGATTTCGCCCCAGCTCCCAGAAAGAAAAAAAGAGGTAAGAAATCGAAAAAAGGAAGCAAGAAAAAAGGGCGGAATCAAGAAAAAGAAGAGTCCGAAATTCCCAAAGGAGTTGTTGCAGCTCTGGTCGGTGGCGGGCTTGTCTTCTTGCTGATGATGGGTACTGGTATCTTTTTCCTACTCTCTTTTCTTCAAGGGAATGAGCCTGTCAGTCGCATGCAGTGGCTCCCGAACGACACACAAACTTATGTCGAAATTCGTGTCTCTGAGATTTGGAAAGCTCCTGTCCTGAAGCCTATTCGAACAACACTAACGGTTCAGAAGATCAAGAAACAACTGGCTGATGAAGGTGAGCTTGGTTTTGAAGATATTGAAAAAATCGTTTTCGGAATTCCTGCGAATGGGGGGGAACCGATGTGGGTCCTCTATTCCAAAAAAAACATCGACCCGAAAACGCTCAGCCCAGACGACAAAGCGACCACTTATGCCGGCTACCAAATCTATCAAAGTGGAGATGGTCAACAGTTTCATTTTTTAGTGAACAGCAAAACGGCCGTTTCTGGACCGAGAGATTCAATTCACGCGGCCATCGATCGCAAAGGGGAATGTGCAGTCGCAGCAGATTTTGAGTTCCTCCCGGAAAAGGGTGATGTGATTTTTGCTTCACTCTCTCCGAACAGTGCCTTACAGCAATCTCCAGCCGGGATGATGACTCAATCGATCGAGGAGTTGGAGAAACTCAAAATCGTCTCCGGAGTCCTGGACCTTACAAACGATTTGGGGATTGATCTGACACTCGGATTTGAAGACACCACCACCGCTCAGGCAGTTCTCACCAAAGCGGAGGAGGGTCTCGCTAAAATAAAAGAGAAACTGGACGAGGAGTATAAAAAACTTGAAGGTGGCAATGCCGTGGTGAATCGGATGGAACGGTCCATCAATTTGAAATCAAAGAATGTGGTCAGCACGGTCGAATTAAGTGGGGCAGAAAACGATTTTTCAGTAAAACTGAGCATCAGTGGTTCTATCTTCGAAGACTTAATTGATATGTCTCACTCGTTAAGTGGCAAAGGAGGCGGCGGTTTCATTCCAGGCATGGGCGGACCGTTCTGAGGAGAATTGGCTCAGAGATGAAGACGAGTTCAATGAAGAACCCTTCTCTTCCAGTATGCAAGTCTTCTTGCATTCACCTGATTCAGATTCGCTGAATTTTCGAGACATTCCATGCTCAAGAAAAGTCTTACGCTCCCCGGTTCGCTGGTTGTGATCTTCTTCCTTTCGATTGCTTTCGCTCAGGGTGATGAGCGTCCCAATATCATCTTTGCGATGGTCGACGATCTCGGCAAGGAATGGATTGAGGCATACGGTGGGGAAGACATCGCAACTCCTCACATTAACGAACTTGCCGCGACCGGCATGCGTTTTAACAATGTCTACTCGATGCCTCAGTGTACGCCAACGCGAGCGACGCTGCTCACCGGTCAGTATCCGTTTCGGCATGGTTGGGTCAATCACTGGGATGTTCCGCGCTGGGGCCGCGCTCACTTCGATCCCGAACGTAATCCTTCGATAGCCCGCGTGATGAAGTCGGCTGGCTACAACACCTGCATCGCTGGCAAATGGCAGATCAACGACTTTCGCATCCAGCCGGATGTGCTCACAAAACTTGGCTTTGAGGAATTCTGCATGTGGACAGGCTTCGAGGCACGCGTCCCTGCGAGCGGCAAACGTTACTGGGATCCGTACATCTTCACAGAATCTGGATCGAAGACCTACACTGGGGAATTCGGTCCCGACATTTGCAATCAATTCATCCTCGATTTCCTCGACAGTCAATCAAGCGAGCAACCATTCTTCGTTTACTACCCCATGATCCTGACACATGGACCACTCACGACAACACCGCACAAACCCAAGTCAGAAGGAAAAGAACGGCACCAGGCGATGGTTGAATATATGGACCTGTTGGTCGGGAATCTCATCAAAAAACTCGACCAGAAAGACTTGCGCAAAAATACAATCGTCATCTGGACCACAGACAACGGGACATCCGGAGGGATTTCCAACACCATGAACGGTCGCCTTGTGAAAGGGGCCAAGGGCAAAACGCTGGAAAACGGAACGTGCGAACCGTTCGTCGTCAACTGCCCCGGCTTGGTTCCAGAAGGAACTGACAGCGATGGATTGATCGACTTCACGGACTTGTTGCCCACCTTTGCGGGACTCGCAAACGCAGAACTTCCAGCCGATCACGTTTTCGATGGTCACTCGTTTGCGGATCACATTCTTGGCAAGGCCGATGACACCTCGCGGACCTGGATTCTCTCCATGGGCGGGGGAGCAGGCACCTATGATCCTGAAACCAAACGCATCATCAATAATCACAAATACCGAGACCGAGTCATCCGAGACGGACGGTACAAACTCTACATCGAAACCGACCGCTCCAGTGCTAAGCTCGTCGACCTCAAAAATGATCCAGCAGAACTCAAAAACGTCATCAACGACGCCAACCTTTCAGCGGCTCTCAATAAACTTGAAGAGATACAGAAATTGTTCCCTGGTCGAGACGCCAGCCCACGTTATCAGCCGCTCAAAGAGTTGCCCTGGGATATCGAGCAAAAGAATCCCGGTCGCAAGAGTGGCCTCAAGGGCCTGCCCTCGAATGCTCCAAATCAAAAGTCGAAGAGAAACCGGCGGCGTTCACAACCCAAGTCTATGTAAGGCAAGATCCTCCCTGCCTTTCCTATTCGTCATGGGCAATCCAAGGTGTTTCCTCTCGGTATGTGCGGTCGGCAGGATCACCAAATCGCAGTGGTTCTTCCACACCAGGAAGGCAGGCGGGAGTCTGCCCTAGTCGTTACTGGATCAGCCGTGAGCGTGACAAAGAAAATAGACTCAGATACTGAAGATGCCAGGCATCGGAATCTTGCCCGTTGTTTACCGGCAGCAATCTTGCTGTTGCTCGGTTTTCTAATGCTCTTCGTGATTCAATCGACCGATTTTTCCATCACTGGCAAACCGACTCGCGACTTCATTTGGATCATCGGAATCACGGAACTTCTGGTCTACGTTTGGATGCGGGCTTTTGCACGAGTCAGGTTGCAAACACAAATCAAGACTCTAGTTGTGCTTTACGGTCTTCAATTCTGCTTGTACATGGCAGTTCGAATCGATGGTTTTATGGGTGACGGGCGTCCAATAATTGTCTGGAGATGGACTCCAACTGTCGAGCAACTATGGGCAATCGACAGACATCACAAAACCTCCGGCCACAACGATGCCGAAGCTGACCTTACGACAACGACTGTTTACGACTCTCCATCATTTCGCGGAACCGACCGGACTGGAACAGTTCAAACGGTTGGCTTGGCTCGTCAATGGAGTGAACCGCCACCTGAATTGTGGCGGCATTCTGTCGGCCTCGGTTGGTCGTCGTTCGCAGTCGTTGGCAACTACTGTGTGACTCAGGAGCAACGTGGTG
>JAJDEL010000235.1 GCA_029259835.1 Planctomicrobium sp.
TGATGCAGCATTCCTTCCCATGGTTGGCCCTGTTTTCGGGTCATGCTGAACCACATATTGAATTCTTTGATTGTCTTTTCCAGAGCAATCTGCATGCGGATTTCTTGAGGATGCTGATGCAGCAACCGTCCTTGATCAATATTGAGCAACGTTCCGTAAGCAGACCAGGTGACCGCTTTGATCCCTGGCAGCGGCTTCAGTGCAGGTGTGATTTTCAACGGCACCAACGCCGGTGGCTCCGGCCAAATGAGATCGGACCGCTCGTGTAACTCTTCAAGATATGCTGAAAGGGAAAGCCCCATGAGTGAAGTACCTGGGTTGCCAGTTGAAGTTGAACACCCACTATGGAATTATCACCTGCCGAACTCAAGCGTTCGAGGCAAATGATTGGAAGTTTGTGACACGTTCGTCGTCTGTTTTTCAGAAGGAACCAGCTCAATCACTCCTTAAAAGATTTGACCACGAAAGAAGCGAAAAAGACGAAAGGAGGCTGTGGTGAATTCGGTTCTATATCAAGCAGAGTGCCGGAAGTCTCTTCAGAAGGAAGGCAATTCCCCGATATTTATTTCGTGCCTTTCGTCTCTTTCGTGGTCAATACTTTCCCTCTTCAACCACTCTCGGAAAAAGAATGAGAGAGGTGGTACTTGCAACATCACCATTCGCGCCGGGTGCCATAACTATTGAGCTGTACGGCTACGTAGTAATACGTTTGCGTGCATATTCAAGCAATCGAGTTGGAAGTCCAGAGAACAACGCGTAGACTCGCGATTCGGCCTTGTCGAGCTGGGCTTCTTCTTCGGCAGTAAACATGTATTGACCATTTTCGTCGACATCCCTACCGCCTGCCCAGCGAACAGAGTCCAGGTGGTCAGCGATTTCGGAAGCACCCAGAATACGAAAGGAGTCGAGAACCCGATCACCATCATCAGCACCATCCCAGAATTGATGAATGCCATCTCCTTCGATGTGACCGATAGCGTCATAGATATCTATGACGACTTGCTCATCACGATTAAGCGGTGTGCCATTCTGTTCGCGCACATCGAGCGTGCAGCACATCTTATCCAGTTCTCCAATAAACTCAGCCATCACCGGCGTGCGCCTTTGTTAGGTAGCACGTCCAATGGAACAACCGTTGCATCTCGTTTCTTCATAGCGGCTTTCTTTCTCAAAAGCACGGTTTGCACGTCCATTCCGATCTCTTTCTGCCGCTTGAGGATCTGTATTTCCAATGGCAGTATGTTCACAAAGTAACTATCGGCATCAGGTGCACCAATAATCCTTTCACGGTCGAGCAGCCATTTCAGACACTCGATTTGCATCTCAGGGTACGTCAAATCCTTGTTTTCTTCGAGCCATTTTTTAATCCCACCTGCCTCATCGAACGGCGTTCCTTCCCAGTATGGCTTTAGATGTCCCTTTCCGTCCTTTCCCGTCCGTTGATATCCGTATTTTGAATAGTCTCTCGGCCGATCCTGTAACTGAAAGTAGATGTTCCACTTACACGCATCACCGACAGAATTGCCGAGAGAGTGGTTGCGGAAATTTATTGACTGTCGTTTGTCACCCAAATGCGTGACCAGTATCGGAAAAGCCTTGGCCTTCAATTCGGAGAGTTTTTGGAACGCATCCTGAACGTTCTTGAAGCGATGACGGTATTCGTCGGAATTGACTCTGACGTCGGGGTTAAGAACCGACTTGCCAGATGTGCGACTAGATTCAAATACAAGTTGGTCAATCAACGCTTCGATTGTTTTAACGTCAACTGGGGATGGTTTCTCTTCGAGGTGGTTTTTGTCGACGGGCTTGGAAGATTGCTGAGCACAAATAGCGCTGCTGAAAGTGGTAATGACGAGCATCGCGATGACGAAAGGTCTAGACACGGTTACTTCTCCGTTGGACGAACAAGAAATCAAAGAGAATCATTTTCCGTATCACGCTATGTCTTCAGGGGTATTTCGCTTCGAATACAGAATTGTGGTTTCCATGTTGGTCGAGCGTAAATCAATTGGGGGGTGATTTCAATTGCCAGTTTGGCAGTTCTTGCGAGGCTAGTATTGCGTCAACTCTAAAAATAGGGGTTGATGAAGTTGCAAGGAGCGACAACGGAGCGGGTTATGTCGAGCACTGCCCCAATTCTAAGCCTTGACAAGGCACTGGGGCCTCTCTGCCGTTGAATGCTCAGGAGGTTGGCCTACTGTCACTGAAAGAAATTCCTGCGATTACAGGATCAAAAGATGCTTCAGAATCGATTTTGCTTCTGCTCATAGACGATTCTTTGTTATGATGGCGGATCGATACAAAGGAACAACGAATGCCTAAAAAGAAGCAGCAACGGTCGCTCGACTCTGTCTCTCGCCGTGGTTTTCTGGCGGTTGGAGGAGTTGGGATTGTCGGTTTTTCTCTTGGAGAGTCGCGCGCCGCTGCGCGAACGAACTCGAGAGCCGTCATCCAAATTGTGATGAATGGCGGTCCGAGTCATCTCGACACGTTCGACCCCAAGCCAGATGCCCCACGGGAAATCCGTGGACCGATTCGGTCAATTGAGACGGTGATCCCTGGTGTTCGCTTTGCAGAATCGTTGCCGAAGCTGGCTCAGAGAGCAGACGAACTCGTCATTCTGAAGTCGTTGTACCACGATGCTTCGCCAATTCACGAAAGTGGACTGCAATTGCTGTTGACGGGTTCACTTGTCAAAAACGGCTTGCGACCGCCGAACATTGGAGTCGCCATGAGTCGGCTTCTCGAAAGAAAAAAGCAAGCACCGATTGCAGTTCGCCTGGGAGGAACATTATCTGCGACCGGAGTAAATGCGTATCGCGGAAATAGTGCTGGGATGTTGGAAACTCCCGGCGAAGAAGATGAGGACGACTTACCGACACTCAGCAGTCTTCAAGACTCCGGGTTCTCGACTCCTGACTTTGCGTCACTCTCTGCAAAAGTCAAACGCAATTACGGCGAGACACGTTTTGGAGAACTGTTTTGGACGGCAGCACGGCTTGTGGAATCTGGCGTGCGGTATGTTGAAATCAACACGTTCAACAAGTTGGAAGGTGAAGTCACCTGGGATGCTCACGGCTGTTCGAAAACGGCTCCGGGGACAATCTTTGACTATCGAGACACTCTCGGACCGCAATTTGATCAAGGTGTTTCTGCCCTGTTTGACGACTTACAGGCTTCTGGTTTGTGGGATCAAACGCTGGTCGTCAGCACCGGAGAAATGGGCCGCACTCCGCGTATCAATGAGAACAACGGTCGCGACCACTGGCCGGACGTATGGTCCGGATTGCTTGCAGGAGGTGGCTTGGAAGGAGGGCAAGTCATCGGTGCCAGCGATGCCAATGGCGAATCGATTCAGGACCACCCGATTCATGTCAGTGAAATCCCAGGGCTGATCGGCTCTTACCTGGGAGTTGATCCAGCAACAGAAATTCAAGTCCGCGAAGGCGTCACCTGGTCACTCCCGAAAGTTGCTGCGTTGTTGAGTTAACTCGGGTTTTGCGACGGGACGGTTGGTTTCATTCTGCTTGATATCAACCGCCAATGGCGGTTCCGATTTGGTATGTCAGAAACGCTGCGACGTAGGCTAGAACTGTCATGTAAGTAAATGTGAAGATCGGCCAGCGCCAACTGTTCGTTTCTCGGCGAATGACCATGAGCGTTGCACCACATTGGGCACACAATGCGAAGAACACCATAATCGAAAGTGCGACTGGAACCGTGAACAGCGGACGTCCATCCGGCCATGTGGCGGCGGCGAGTGTACTTCGCAGGCCGGGATTCTCTTCGTCGGTGTCGCCGCCGAGACTGAAAATCGTCCCAAGCGTAGCGATGACAACTTCACGGGCAGGGAAGGATGCCAACGCACCAATTCCAATTCTCCAATCCCAACCGAGTGGTTTCACAACAGGTTCTATCGCTACACCCATGCGGCCTAAATAGCTCTCGCGGATGAGTTTTCCCGCAAGTAAGTTGTGCTGATCGGAAAGCTGATCGAGTGTTTCTTGCTCGGCAGGTGCTGTCACTTCAATCGTTTCCATTTGAATGGAAAGATTGTGCAGTTCTGAGTGGTCCGATGGAAAGTAACTCAGTGCCCAAACGAGAACCGTGACACTGAAGATTAACGTTCCGGCTCGGACTACGAAGGCTTTCGCGCGGTCGTAGACTCGGTCGAATACGATCCGTGGGGAGGGCCATTTGTAAGGCGGGAGTTCCATGACGAACGGAGGCGTCTCGCCTTTGAAGAATGTCTTCTTAAGAATCCACGCGATGGGAATCGCGATCAACGTTCCTAACGCATACATCGCAAAAAGAACCGTTCCCTGGAGTGGAAGCCATCCAAAAATGAAACTTGCAGGGATGAATGTGTAAATCATCAAAATGTAAACTGGCAACCGAGCGGAACAACTCATCAGTGGTGCGACAAGCATGGTGACCATCCGGTCCCGGCGGTTTTCGATGACGCGAGTTGCCATAACGCCTGGAATCGCACATGCGAATGAAGACATCAATGGCAAAAACGATTTTCCACTGAGACCAATTTTGGTCATCAGTTTGTCCATCAAAAATGCTGCTCGTGCCATGTAACCACAGTCTTCCATGATCGCAATAAACGCAAACAACATCACAATTTGAGGCAGAAAGATAATGACAGAACCGACACCGGCGATCAGGCCATCGACCAGTAAACTGCGCAGTGTTCCTGGCGGCATCCAACCTTCAACAGTTGTAGAGATGAAATTTTGCCCTCCTTCAACGAGGTTCATGAAAGGGCCAGACCAAGTGTAGATGGCCTGGAACACTAGAAACATCAGTAATGCAAAAACAAGAATTCCGGAAAAACGATGAGTCACGATCTTATCGATGCGGTCACTGGTACTCAGTGTTTGATCGCTTGCCGGTCGAACCATCACTCCATCGAGCTTTTCACGAATCCAGTTGTAGCGAAGTTTTGTTTCAATCGCCGGGATGCGGCAACCTTCTGCGGCAAGTCGCAATCGTGTTTCGCCGAGGTATTCTTTTAACTGTAAGGTGTTCTCTTTATTCGTCGCTTCTTCACTCGCGCCGCGAACATCTAAAAGCATTCGCTCGTGAAGGTAGAAGTGAGCAGGTTCTTCTCCATGCTCCACAAGCCATGCAGAGAGTTTTTCGACTTCGGCATAGAATGCTTCAGGAAACAAACGAGGCGGAGGTGTCACTTCATCTTCGACCACTTGAATAATCGCTTCGCTGACGGCTTCAATGCCGTCCTGGCGATGAGCAGATGTCATCACAACAGTGACGCCCAACCGTTGCCGAAGTTCGTCAACATCAATCGTGATGCCGCGATTTTTTGCTAGATCCCACATATTCAAGACGAGAACAGTTGGCAAATTCAGATCACGAATTTGACTGAAGACATAAAGGTTTCGTTCGAGGTTTGAAGAATCAACAATGCAAACAACTGCCTGCGGTTTCGGAATGTCGTCTTGTCGACCGAGAAGCACATCGACGGAAACCATTTCGTCCGCTGAACGCGGGGAAAGGCTGTAAGTTCCAGGCAGGTCGATGAGCGTGATGTCTCGTTCTTTGAATTGGTACTGCCCGACTTTCTTCTCTACGGTCACGCCAGGAAAATTTCCGACACGAGCCTGTCCACCGCAGAGTGCATTGAAGAGCGTACTCTTGCCGGTGTTCGGATTGCCGATCAGGGCGACGGTCAAGCGAGACGATTCTGAAGGCGTCGTGACCGAATCAGACATGAAACTTACCGCAGGTTTTAAGGTGGGGCTTTGGGGATGGATATTAGTCGGAGACTTCTACGCGGGCAGCTTCTGTCTCGCGGAGAGAAATACGGTAGCCACGAACGGAGAATTCAATGGGATCGCCGAGAGGAGCGAATCCGACGAGTTCAATTTCTTCGTCTTCGGTGAGGCCCATTTCCATGAGTCGGATGGCAACACCATCGTCCCCGTGAACCTCCACAATTCGGACCTGATCGCCAACCTGCTTCAAATCAGCGAGAGTCTTCATCGAATGCGCCTCGTCTGTCACCTTCGCTCACCTCGTATGAATCAGGCAATGGATTCGGCAAGTTCGACCATGATCATCGTTGAAGGATCGCATCGGTAGGAAAATCGATGCCCGTCAATCGCCAGAATGCAAGGCTCACCCGTTTTTACCATCCGGATTGTAACCCCTTCTCTTAAACCGAGTTCCTGCAAACGATGCGTCCACTCATTAGGGGCAACGACTTCAAGAATCTGACCACTTTCGTGTGCCTGAAGCAGATCCAGCGGAACAACTTGAGTGGTGGTGGCGACGGACATGGATTCTCACTATTAGAATTGAGACTCAGTCTCAGTAGGTCTATCGAATTGTAGCAGGCTGGCTGGCCACTGCAAATCAATAGTTCAAGAGAATTGCCATTTCTGAGACCAGCGACATGGGGTGACTAAGGAACTGTCAGAAATAGATTCCCGGTATCAGCTGCTTGGGCGCTAGCCTTGGGCCTTGCGCAAGTCACGTTTTCTCGTGAATTGCCCGACGCTATCGCGTTCGGCTCATGGCGAGAAATTCCAAAGTAGATACCAATGGGCGCTAGCCCCGGATCAAATTCCGGTTCACGCTCAGAAACGAGGCTAGCACCCTGCGTCTGATACAGACCGAATCAACTCGGTCACATATTTACGGGACTATTCCTAAGTTAGTGTGCTGAGATCATCCGAAGCAGGCGTCCAATGCCAGACACGGCAGCGAACTTCTGAGCCCAGTGAAGCGAAGAAAAGCCGTGAGCTCTGGCTGCAACACATTGGGCGAAGAGAACGTTTCTCAGCGTCGAGCCTGTCGAGTGCTTGGTCAACCACGTTCGAGTCAACGTCGAGAACCTCACGGTCTGCGTCAATTACTTAAGCAGAGCGGAGAAACGTTGAATCTGAAATTGTTATCAAAAGTCGAACGAATCGTCTCTCGTATCAAGAGATGCTGAGATTTCTTCCAAAGGCAGGATTTGTTTCACGCCTCCGGTTGCTATCGCTTCCTTAGGCATTCCAAAGACGACACAGGTGGCTGCGTCTTGAGCAATTGTCATGGCTCCATGGTCGAAAAGAGTCTTCATTCCGTTGGCTCCATCAGATCCCATGCCTGTCAGGATGACACAAACCACATGCTTGCCGATGTGCTTTGCGCAGAAATTGAAAAGCACGTCGACAGACGGGCGAAAGCGATTGACTGGAGGCGAGTCGGTGATGCGTACTTCGTAGCTTGCTCCAAATCGGACAACCTCCATGTGGAATCCACCAGGCGCGAGGAGCGCACGACCTGGCAAAATGCGGTCGCCGTCTTGCGCTTCATGAACTTGAATTCGGCAATTCTGATTGAGCCGCTCGGCAAAACTTTTGGTAAACCCACTCGGCATGTGTTGAACGATCACAATGCCTGGAGCATCAGCCGAAAGTCCAGTGAGAACTTCATAGAGCGCTTCGGTGCCTCCCGTCGATGCTCCAATGGCGATCACTTTATGGGTGCTCTGCAAATAACCCGCTTGTCGCGCGTGTGTTGGTCTGCGTTGCCACTGGAGGGATAGAACGTTTCACCATTCGGCGCGGTTGTGCATAGGCTGCCACTTTGACTTTATGAATGATCTCTTCGGCAAGTTTCACGGTTCCGCTGTTGACGTCGATCTTCGGCTTGGAAACAAAGTCAATCGCTCCCAGTTCCAAAGCGCGCAGCGTCGACTGGCAACCCTGTTCTGTAAGAGAAGAAATCATGACGACTGGCATCGGACGCGCAATCATTAACTTTTCCAGAAAGACCAGACCGTCCATCTTGGGCATTTCGACATCGAGTGTCAGCACATCTGGATTTGTCGCTTCAATTTTGTCCCAGGCGTCATACGGGTCGCGCGCGGTCCCAATGACTTCCAGTTCAGGATCCTGGTTGATGATTTGAGGGAGGAGTTGTCACAGACACGTGGATTCTGACTCCGCTGCTCTTTTTCTTGACTACTACTCCCTGTTTATACAGAATTATGAGAACTCTACTGCGAATGAGTTATGCAGAAATAGTTCAGTCTAAATCAAGTTAGGCGCCCAAACGAAATCGAGCCCTGAGGAAACACCAAATGCGCGTCAAGCTATTTTGGAAGAACGAGCCGATGAGGCCAGCCATTGGACGGTTTTCCGCCAAACTGTCTGGCAAGAACGCCCAGGATTTCGAGAATGAGATCGATGCTTGGTTACAGCAGAATCCCGGAATCAAAGTTATTGACATTAAACAGTCCGCAAGCGGCGGAAGTATGACGGGTTCCCTGTGGCTCATCTCCGTCTGGTACGAAGAAAACGCATAACAATCCGTTGCACACGGAGTCGCGGGTCGCGCGGCTATTGAAATCAATGTCGTTCGCCGCGACCCGGTGAACGGTGACGTTATGTTGGCAAAGGAAAACAAATGACCTTAACGATTCGTCAAATATTTGGAGTTGGCTGCTTTGTCATTGCAGCGTTGCTGGCAGGCGTAGCGACCTGGTATGCCCCCGAAAGTTGGTCCGGGGTTATGAGAGTTCGGGTTAGGTAAGGGAAACAGCAGTGTGTCGCTGGAGTGAGGCCGTAGGCCGAGCGGAAGTGACACACTGCGACGCAAATTGAGCAGGCGTTTGCCCACTCAGGGAACTGTGTGGACGGCGTTGATTGTAAACCATTCGCCACCCCGTGATCACGGTGG
>JAJDEL010000236.1 GCA_029259835.1 Planctomicrobium sp.
CTTTAGTCGCGATGTGAACTTCGTCGGTCGCACCAAGTTCGCTCAGAGCCCGTCCCAAACCTAATTCGGACTGGCCGTTGCCATAGGTTGCCGCGGTGTCGATCCAGTTGATTCCTGCATCCAGTGCTCGCCGCAACGTCAGACGCTGGTATTGACCGTTCCCAGAGGTCATCAGTGCTGGGACAGGACCAGCACCGAATGCCAATGTGGAGACCTGAATTCCTGTCGATCCCAGTGTTCTGAACTTCATGTGAATAACTATTGTGAGTTTGCAAAGAAGAACTGGTTAAGGCTGAATGGGATTGGGAAATTTTACGGGACAATTTTTAAATGGATTTCGGTTTGATGAACAAGACCTCGCCACGCTCAATCCATCCTTTTCTTAAATCGACTCGAAACCAACCATCGCTGTTCTTCTTATGAAAGCGAACAGGGGATCGCTTGCCGAATTCTTTCAGGTCGTACTGTGCCCAGGTCTTGCCCATGTCGGGTGAATAAATGAATCCCGTGTGATACGGTGACGCTGGTGCATAATGGGCTGACAGAATCACGTCATCTTCGATAATCATGTTTGCGGATTCGTATTCGGGATTAAAGAGCATGGTGTGTTTCTTCGGATCGGCGAGGTCTGCTGGATCGCAGCGAAAGATGCCGCGATCATGGGGCAGAGTGCCGTTGTTCCCATTCGCGTCAGCGGCCCAGTAAAGCTGACCATCGACAAAATTGATGCCGCCTGATTTGTAGCGCGAGTTTGAATTCACCGAAACCAAAACGTCCCAGTCCCACGCATCGTTCTCAGCGTCGTAAGTCCCTCGCAGCCAATGGCATTCGTGTGTCGGTCCCCGGTCGTGATCTCCGGTGCAGGCGTAAAAAGCATTTTCAGCTGGGTTGTAAACAACCGAATGAATGTGGCGGCAAACTACTGGATTGTCAGGGTTGCCTATCAAGTCAGCATCGCTGGCCCCAGGCTGCTGGAACTGTGGGCTGACTCCAAAGGAGTAAGCGATTTTTACAGTCTGGCCCTGATCGGTCGAGTAGTAAATGTTCGCCGGGACTGCACCACCGAGGACATTGCAGTAATTGCCCCAGACCATCATTTCCGACCCATTGACATCCCAGGTGTGAACACCATCGAGCGAATGGAAATACCAGCCTGGGCGGTCAGGGTTCAGCGGAGAATGAGGAATGTAATTGCTGTCATCGGTGTCTTTGACGATAATTTGCTTGTGCGTTTTGAGTTGGTTCGTACTCAGGTAAAGTTTAGTTCGCGTGGCGAAGAGGACGTTTCCATTCTTTTGTATGCAGCTGAATGTAATATTCTCCGCGTTCGGAAACGGACTGCTGTGTGGCCAGGTCTGCCCATTGTCTTCCGACAGAAAAATCTTCCCGTCGCCGAAACCGAACGCCTTGTTCCGACGTTGTGAATCGATATACGGTCCCTCCGGCGCCAGGCGATACCAGAAATGATCGGTGGAACCAATATTGGTATCTGCGGCGCTCAAGTGAGAGATCCCTGGTAAGAGAATCCCACCAGCGACTGCTGAAGCGGCACCAAGGAAGGTACGGCGATTCACTGTTGGAAGCGGAGTTGCCTTAAACTGATTCTTCATTACTCAGTCCTTCATTTCGCGATTGTTTCAGTGAAATACATACTCTGGAATAGTCCCGGAAAAAATGACCGAGTTGATTCGGTCTGTATTAACCGCAGGGCGCTAGTACCGGTTCTAAGCGTGAACCGGAATTCGATCCGGGGCTAGCGCCCAAACGTCTGATATCTGAAATCTATTTCGTAACAGTTCCTCCGGCAACGAAACAGACTTGTCAATATGCCATGTACGTCACAGCAACCGTACTCGGCAATGTGGTCGTTGCAAAGCAGTTCCGATGCCTTACTTGCTCGCGGGAATCACGGGAAGTACGACATGTGAAGGTCGTGCTGTATCATGATAAATCTTTTGATTCGCGACTTGAAACTTTGTTGCCAGGCCGATGTTCTCTTCGCTTGTATTGGGATTTCGTAGGTAGTACGGATAGTAGCTGCTTGAAATTTCAATGCGTATGCGGTGCCCACTTGCAAAGACATTTCCGGTTGGTCTCCAGAAATTGATCCTGTATTCGTATGGCTGGTCAGGTTCGATCATACTGAGTTTATTGGGATTAAATGCTCCACCATGTTCTGGATCACGATGGCGAGCTCGCATGACGCCCTCTCCAAGGAATAATGCTCGGCCATCGGGATACACATCAACCAAACGAATCATCCAATCTGTATCACGGCAACTCGTGGCGGCGAACAGACTGGCAGTAATTGGTCCGACAACTTCAACATCCTCGGTGAAAACCGGAGTGTCGTAGACCAGTACATCATTCCGCGAAGCAGACTTGCTGATATCGCGTGGACCGTCGATGTGACCATTGGCAAACGCAGCCGATGGCGTTGGATTGTTCGGGTCGTAAACATACTCGTCCGCCTGCTCATTACCAGGAGGTTGAATGCTTAGAGAACCGCTTCCATCAGCAGAGTTCACTTTCCCATTGCTTCGCAAATAGTACTTGGTGAACTGCGTCTGCGGTAAAGGCCAGTCTTCAGTCGCCCTCCACTTGTTTCGGCCCATCACAAAAACATGGACGGGTGGATCTTTCAGAACACCATTGTCGATCCCCTTCAAGTGATAATCGAACCAGCGCAGAACGTAACCATCCCAGTCGATGATCGCTTGCTTACCAAAATCGATTCCGGCTGCAATACGGTGACGGTTAATGATATGTTCCCAAGGACCAATCACGATTCGAGGATGGCGCGCAGCTTCCGAGCCACCATGTTTTTTCATCGCTAGATAGTTCATCGGTGTGCCGGGAAAGTTTGCGTCAAACCACCCGGAAATCGCTAGCGATGGAACCTTTACCTTCGCGTAACTCTCAGGCGTCTGATAAGAAATTGCTCGCCAGTATTCACCGTTCGCAGTGTTTTGTTGAATCCACTTTCGCCACCACGTATTGGGTTTGTAATTCCGAGTCTTGTCGAAGTCGATGTAAGGAAGCTTGTCGTATGCTTTTTCGCGATCAACAGCAAATCCTCCGTATGCACCTGGACCAGCTCGATGAGGCTGGCGAGCGGACGTTGAGCCTGCCCAGTCCATCATCCAGCAAACGAAGATCCCGTTTTGATACGGGCAATTATAAAAATGATCCGGAGGAGCAACTTCGGGCACAATGGCTTTCAACGCTGGCGGTGTCTGCGTTGCCGTCCACCATTGTGTCCAGCCCATGTAAGAAAGTCCGTACGTTCCCACACTGCCGCTGCACCACGGCTGCTCAGCAATCCACTCTACGAGATCATAGCCGTCGGTTTTGTGTTTTGGCGAAAACGGATCCCACTCGCCTCCAGATTCAAATCGGCCACGCGAATCGACATTGACGACAACGTAACCACGAGCGGCGAAATTTTTCGCGCGTGCGACTTGCCCATTTTTGTTGTAAGGTGTTTGCTGCAACACAGCGGGAAAGCGACCTTTCGATTTGGGACGGAAGATATCGATCTTCAACTGAACGCCATCTCGCATCGGCGCGTCACGATCACGTTCCTCGACGACCTCGTACTTGGCAGGCGAATACTCTCCCGCCTGTGGCGGTTGGGCGATCGCGCGAGAACCGATTGTTGAGATGGCAGCGACAACGAGGAATACGATGCGACCACCATAAAACATTCGAGAGAAGTTCATCAGTTTTGCTTTCAAAATTCAGTGGTAGACCGAACGCCGGAGCATTGGGCCGAATGCGAGCTTCCTGCTCACCGACGAATTGCGCTCAAGTGAGATCACATCATTGGAATTCCTCTGTAGGCTGAAATCAACAGTGAAGCTCATCTTAACGGCTCTCCGCTCTTTTTTCTCTCATTGAGTTGTTGAGCAAATGCGGAAAATACTTCTGCGGAAAATACTTCGGCCTACACTGAACAAAACCAATACAGGTCCGGGTGCTCAACCGAGTGGCGTATTCGTGCATGACTTGTCACGCACTCCTCAACGTACCATGATGAGCACTACGGCTTTTGTCGATCTCGCTTGGTTTGAATTCCCCTTATGAAATTCATGTTCACTATAGGCACATAATGAAATTATTGATCAGCTTTGTATCAGTCGCGTTCATCACTCTGTCGGTTCAAGCCGCTGAGCCAAATCCGGATCGAACAGTCCAGCCAGACGTCCCCCAAGGGAAAGTCACTACGGGCGTTTATGCAGAGAGTCAGATCTTTCCGGGAACCAGCCGCGATTTCAGCGTCTATGTGCCTGCTCAATACAAGAAGGGGCAACCAGCAAATTTGATGGTCTTCCTGGACGGCAGAAGTTACGCGAATCCAAAAGGTTCTTTCCGTGTACCCATTGTCTTCGACAACTTAATTCACAAAAAAGAGATGCCTGTGACGATTGCGGTCTTCGTGAATCCGGGAACGATTCCGGCTACGAAACCGGGAGCGAAGAATCGCAGTAACCGATCATTTGAGTACGACTCCTTGGGTGACCGGTGCAGCAACTTTCTTCTGGACGAGTTTCTACCGGTTGCATTAAAAGGACTCAAGGTCTCTGTCGATCCTGATAACCGCGCGATCTGCGGGATCTCTTCGAGCGGGATTTGTGCTTTTACCGTTGCCTGGGAGAAGCCTGATCAGTTTGGGAAAGTGCTCAGCCACATCGGAAGTTTCACGAACATTCGAGGAGGTTGGGCATATCCCGGTCTCGTCCGTAAAACGAAAGACAATTCAAAGCCGATTAAGGTGTACTTGCAGGAAGGCAAGGACGACCTCAACAATCTTCATGGCAATTGGCCCCTGGGGAATCAGGATCTCGCGGCAGCACTCCAGTTTGCGGGTTACAAATATCAACTTGTGATGACCGAAGGTGGGCACAGCGGGAAATGGGCAGGGGAGGAACTTCCAGATGCCTTGCGCTGGCTGTGGTCTAAAGACGCAGAGTCGACACACTTTCCACCGACACAAACCAAGCCAAAATGGGAACCACATCCAGATGCTGTCGTGAAAGATGATGTGCCACAAGGATCCGTCGAAAAGATGCCACCGTGGGAAACTTCGAAGGTCTTTCCAAACACAACACGTGACTGGGCAATCTATGTTCCGAAGCAATACAGGAAAGAGAAACCAGCAGCATTTATGATCTTTCAGGACGGAGAGGGAATGAGATCCTCAAAGGGACGATGGAGAGTTCCTGTAGTGTTCGACAATTTGATTGCACGGGGTGAAATGCCTCCCACGATTGCGGTGTTCATCAATCCTGGACATGAGATGTCGAAACCGAGACGAGGCAACAGATCTTCAAACCGCAGCTACGAATACGACAGCCTCGGAAATCGTTACGTCCGTTTTTTAACTGAAGAAATCATTCCAGAGGTCCAGAAGCGATACAACATCTCTGACGATCCTGAAATGCGGGCGATAGGAGGTTCAAGTTCGGGCGCGATTTGTGCGTTCACCACCGCTTGGGAACGTCCTGACGTTTTCCGCAAGGTCTATTCCAGCGTCGGCAGCTTCACGAATCTGCGTGGCGGAAACGTCTACCCGGCACTGGTCCGTAAGACGGAACCAAAACCAATCCGCGTTTACATGGCGGACACGAGCGGAGACGTCGACAATCGCGTCGGAAGCTGGCCGTGGTCGAATCAGAGAATGGCATCCTCGTTGAGTTACATGGGGTACGACACTCGCTTTGATTGGGCCGAAGGCTATGCGCACAATGCCGACTTTGGCAGCTCGCGTTTTCCCGATGCAATGAAATGGCTTTGGAGGAACGAACAGCACGAACCAGTCCTGGATACCAGCGGAGATCTCGGAGGTGACCTCACGCTTCTGAACTTGCTGATCCCCGGACAGTCATGGGAAGTCGCTGCCGACAACCTCGGTTTTGCTGACGGTCTCTGTTCGGATGATGCAGGCAACCTCTACTTCGCGGACATGAAGGCCCCAGCGATTTACCGCATCGATCCCAAGGATGGAAAACGAACTGAGATCGTCAAGGAATCGGTGAGCGGATTGGAGTTCGGTCCTGATGGCTTGTTGTATGGTTGCCAGGGAGCGAAAAGTCAGGTTATTTCCATTGACGTGAAAACGGGTGAAGTGAAAACTGTTGCGACAGATGTGAAACCAAACGATCTGGCTGTCACCAGTGATGGGTTTGTTTTCATCACCGAAACTGGAGCGAAACAGGTCACCCGCATCAACATCAAAACGGGTGAAGTCGCAGCCGTTGATACCGGAATCAACAAACCCAACGGCATTGCACTTTCGAATGATGGAGGAACGTTGGCGGTCTCCGACTACGGTGGTGATCGCACATGGTTGTTCCGCGTCAACTCTGGCGGAACTCTCGATGCGAAAATGCCCAATATGCCAATGCGGCTCCCGATTGATTACAAAGGTGAGTTCAAGTTCAACGAGCCGCCACCTTACCAAAGCACGGGACGAGGTGATGGCATGGCAGTCGACAAGAAAGGACGCTACTACGTCACCAGTGTCCTCGGAGTTCAGGTGTTCGATCCTACCGGACGACCGTGCGGAGTGTTGCCGAAGGTCGATCCGGATCAACCGTTGACGAGCTGCATCCTGGCTGGGCCAAAACACAGCACTCTCTTTATTGCACACGGAAAAACAGTCTATCGACGAAAACTAACGGTTGAATAACGTTCGTACTCTTGAGATTTGAATTGATGGTTCGCGTTCGAGCGATGGAGGTCGTCTCTAAGAGAAGTCTCAAAGATTTGTACATAGAACTGCAGGAGTTGTTCTCAGGCACACTTGCATAATTACGGAATGACGTGTCAAGATGCTGTCGCGGAACTCCGTTGAAATCTAAGGAGAGTGATATGCGTAAATATGGAGCCATCCTTGCGGCAGTCTTGGTTGCTGCCGGAGT
>JAJDEL010000237.1 GCA_029259835.1 Planctomicrobium sp.
CGGCACCATGAAAGCGTGGCTCTACACGCAAAGAACCGACCTGAATCCATACGAACCTGGCAACTCAATCGATAACTCTCGAGTGACTTTCGGAGCAAATCGCGTGTCCTACTTCAAGCGGACTGCCATCCGGTTCTACGATGCAACCGGCGTTCTCTATGCTGAAGAAAACGTGGATCGTTACGTGCACCAGTTGAATTAACCAAAGTTGCTAGATCACGACAAGAACCCTTGATCACCGTTGAAATACTAGGCGTTGAGTAACGTCCACCTCAAGACAGAGTTTCACCATGAATATCTTTCATACAAATTTGAAGCAGTCTCAAAAAGAGCAGCAGAGTCGGCAGGGATCTGTCATGATTCTCACGATCGGTCTCATGATCATGCTCTTTGCATTCACTGCTCTTGCGGTGGATATTGGTTACATCACATTGACGCGTGCCCAACTACAAAAAAGTGCAGATGCCGCCGCACTTGCCGCAAATCTTGAGTTGTACTCCGGCTGGGGATTGAGCGCGACGAAGACATCCGCAGAAGTTGCTGCTGCCGCCAAAAGTGCCGCGGTTGCTGTTGCTGCACAGAATGAGGCAGGAGGTCTTTCGGGGACATACATCGATCCCAACGTCGATATTCGGCTGGGTCAAAGGCAATGGGACGATGTTGCTCTGCAGTGGGGAATTACATGGGGGGCGACGCCATATAATGTTGTTGAAGTGACAGTTCGGAGAGACAACTACGGCAGTGCGAATGGAGATGCTCCTCTGGATCTCTGGTTCGCTCCCGTGATTGGTCCCGAAAACGCTGTGCTTAAAGTTTCATCTATGGTCGCACTTCGTCCAGCAAGTTCAGTAAGAAAACTTCCTGGAAAAAATGTTGGAGTCCTACCATATACACTCGACGTTGATACATGGAATGATCTCCTGGCTGGTAACGGACAAGACAACTATTCCTATAACGAAGCGACTGGTGCCGTCACAAACGGTTCCGATGGTGTCCTTGAAGTCGATTTATATCCTTATGGAAACCAAAACCTGCCACCTGGGAACCGGGGAACGGTTGATTTTGGTCATGCCGGAAACAGTACAGCAGACATTTCAAGACAAATTGTTCATGGGCTGAACGATTCCGACCTCTCTTACTTCGGTGGAGAACTCGACTTCGAGGCCGTCCCGATGACGATCAATGGTGACACCGGAATTAGCGCAGGCGTGAAAGATGAACTCGAATCCATCAAAGGGCAGCCCAGAATGATTCCGCTGTTCTCGGCTGTCTCTGGACCTGGGAACAATGCGATGTACACAATCGTGAAATTCGT
Organism: Planctomicrobium sp.; assembly: GCA_029259835.1. Classification (GTDB taxonomy): domain Bacteria; phylum Planctomycetota; class Planctomycetia; order Planctomycetales; family Planctomycetaceae; genus Thalassoglobus. Next base: position 1,316 of record JAJDEL010000237.1, read on the forward strand.
TCCAATTCGAATCGTATATGTCAAATTGACCGGAAAACCGTCAGGGAAGAAAGTCTACATACAACCCGCAACATTTACAGATTGTACAGTGGTTCCCGGTGATATTGAGATTACTGAAGACTCAATTCTGTCTCCTTCCTCAATCGTCCAGTAGGTTTCACTCACATGTTGCGTATTTACCCCTCGGAGATTCAGATGCACCGGTATCACCCCCCTCAATCGAAATCAGCATCGCGCTTAGGCAGCGCGATCGTTGAAACTGCATTTGTTCTCCCGATTCTGTTGGGCGTCACCTTTGGTGTTGTCGAGTTCGGGCGGGCTTTGATGGTTTCCAATCTGATCACAAACGCAGCACGAGAAGGTGCCAGGCTTGGTGTTGTTCCAGGTGTGACTTCCGCCGAAGTCAAAACAGAAGTCATTGATCAAGTTCTTAGAACCGTCGGTACGACTCTCACCACAGCCGACATCGATGTGGTTGTCACAGCATATCCTGGAAATCCAAACCCAAATAACGAGACGGGTAACGCAATGACGCGAGATCTTGTGGATGTGGAAGTTCGAGTCGCCTACGACGACGTCGGCTATTTCTTTCGCTACCTCGCCGGTGTCACTCTACGCGGCCAAGCAGCAATGCGGCACGAATAAATCACAATGATCTAAATGAGAACACCAAGGGACGCGAAAGCGTCCCTTTTTTATTGGACACGTTCGTTCTCTGTGTGTGCGAATGGTCATTCACATCGCTGTAGGAAGAACAAGGTTGAAATACGTCTGGCGACCACATCACCGCAACTTTTGTCCCCTCTCCCTGGGGGGAGAGGGTGAGGGGCGAAACCCTATTTTCAAACAGGCCCTCAATTGTGTTGCAACGCACCTTATGAACTGCATAGGTTCTTTGGTATTTCGCGACGTGAGATGCCAACGACTACGAGATATTGAACGAAGAGCCCTCCGATCAAGAAATCAATGGACTTTCTTCCCTTTGCCTGCTGGCGGCTTTGCGAGAGAACAAAATGAACTGGCGCGCAAAGACGCGGGGCCGCAAAGAAGCGAAGAATGAAGCGGGGCAGAACTACGTAGAAACCGAAATGTCCCGTCGGATCAGCCAGCCTGCGAATGTCGCAGCAAATATGGTTGGTAAGCCGTAGAGTGCAAAGGCGGCTGCCGAAGTTGCTGCTGCTCGAAGGAAATTGTAATCATGCTCCGCATTACTCCACAGCTGGAAAAATGAAATCGAACCAATGAGAGGGTGTTGTTGCATCGAGTTAATCACTTCCGGTCCCATAATGACTGCCAGCAAAATACACACGGCGAAAATTGGTGCATATACTGGATGCCGCACGCTACACGCTGCCAGAACGGCGAGCGAATAGACGAACATGTGCAACAAGATCGGGAAAAAAAGGTCAGCAGCGATTGTATTGGAGAAACCTATTCCAGGAAGGCTGATCGGACTATGTCTTGGAATTTGGACCATCCTGTTGATCGCAAACAATGGAAGGTCATAGCAACCAACAATCACGACCGCTCCGGCGAAAAACTTCAACCAGAACCATTGTTTGGGTGAAATCGGCCGTGACCGCCAGAACGTATGCAGTTGCGGTTCCAGTTCGTGAACGAAACTTCCGGTGCCAATAATCAGTGCCAGGACACAGCCGATAAACGGCGTGAGTCCAGCGAATGAATCTAATCGATCCTCCGGCATCACTCCCATTGTTGACATGAGAATCACAAGGGCAATCGCTGCTACTGCAATCGGGACCGACTGACGATACTGCATCCAGAACAACGCCGCACGAGGGGATTTGATCGGTGGCTGAAGCATTCGATTCGCTGGCAATGTCCCTTCCGGCTCACGTCGCGAGAAAACATTTCCGCTAAGTGATTCTTTTCCATAACGAGAAATCGCAAAACTGATTAAAGCAACAACCCAACAAAACTGCACGACGTACAACCATGTGAATGCCACCATATATGCGGAAGAATTCAGAACCATAATCCAAATCACCGGAGTGGATGAAATGATGAACTGTTGGAAATATGATAAAACGTAAAAGCCTGATGCCTTGGTCGTTCCTATGTTTACAATCCCAATCCAAATAAGCAGAACAGTCACCACGAGTCCAATCAAACCGGCTCGGAGTTCAGTTTTCTGATTCACTGCTGTGGCAACAAGCCAGGCGTAAAGGACCGTACACCAGCCAATCCCGATTCCAGCCATAACGAGCAATGACGTGGACCACGACCAGCCCCACGGAAAACCAAGCGAAGTCGAAGGTAACTCTTTCGGCGGAGCAACCGAGACCCACAGCAGACAAAGCAGCAAGCTACTCAACAACGGGAAGAGCATCACAACCCAACCGGTGAAAATCCGGACTGCGCCTGCCTTCCAGGTGGCAATCGGTAGCCCTCGAATGAAGCCAATTGAACGATTCGACTGCTCGCTTGCAGAGACTCCCATCGCGACATACGTCGGGGCGATTAAAAGATACCCGTATAACATCGGAATCAGACCGATTCCAAGGTCGTCCTCATACCCAACAGTTCCGGCAAGAAGCAAGGAGATCATAATCGCGCAGAGCGATAACACTTTCCACTTGTGTTCGTGGAATTCTTTCCAGAAGAGCGTGAAAATGAGATTCATGATCGGGGTCTCGATTGAATATTCTCAAGTCTGTTCGCCGCACACTTAAAGTTTGGCGAGAAATGATTAAGCACTCTGAACTGCTGGTTCCACTTCCGGAAGTTCGAAACGTATGTCCTTCTGCCCGACGACGAACGCTTCGAAAATTTCATCGAGATTTAGGTCAATCACGCGATAACCGATCTCTTCCCGATTGAGGAGTTCGATCGCTTCATCGGCATTGTCCACCGTCACGGCAACCTCACCGGCAGTCACGCGACCATCGAGGATGTTCAGCTTCGAACCGACGCGGGCGATGGCGTCGGTGTTGGTCATGATGCGCTTCACTTGCGCTCGCAGATTTTCTGTCGGGGCATGGCGAACGATCTTGCCATCGTGCAGAATCGCAATGACATCCGCAACAGGTTCCACTTCATAAAGTAGGTGCGAGCTGTACAAGACCGTGCGTCCTTCGGCTTGCATATGTGTGACGAGATCGCGATTGAAATCACGACGCATAATCGGGTCCAGCCCCAGTGCCGGATCATCCAGGATGACCAACTCCGGTCGATGCGCCAGTGCCAGCAAAAGCCCCAGGCGAACGCTCTGTCCTTTGGAGAGATGTTTTACTTTTGTCCGCAGCGGCAATTCAAATTGGTTCACATATTGCTGCGCCAGTTTATGGTCCCAAGTTGGATAAAATGGTGCGATAAAGCGAATCAGCTGCTCGACTTTCATCCAACCGAACATCGCTTGATCCTCAGCGAGATAACCAACCGAACGCCGTACCTGAATCGGATCGACCAGCGGATCAACTCCCAGCACCGACAGCGAACCGTTATCCGGCTTCAACAGCCCCATGAGCATTTTGATCGTCGTCGTTTTCCCGGCACCGTTTCGTCCAAGGAACGCGAATGTCTGTCCCTTCTCGACAGTCATGTTCAGACCATCGAGAACGCTTTTCTCACGAAAATGTTTCTGTACATTTTTGACTTCAATCACGGATTCGGTCATGCGTTCTCTCCATCGGAAGATTCAGAAGAAGGGTCTTGTGCCTGCGCAAGATCTTGCGAGTTGTCTTGTTCGAGGGACAGTTTCAGAGCGTCGTCGAGCAGAGCGTGCAGCCCAGAATCATCGATCCCTAACATGCGTCCTTGACGGGCGAGTTGGGTCAGTTCATCAAAGTATTGATTTCGCTGCCCGTTGAGTTGAGCCGTCGGGATCTTCAACGAGACATACGTCCCTTCCCCGTGCCGAACATCAAGCAAATCCTCGGCAGTCAGACGTTCGTAAACACGAAGGACCGTATTCTGGTTGACCGCCAAGTCCCGAGCCATCTGCCGTACAGACGGAATTTGAGTTCCAGGCGTTAATCGACCAGAAAGACACTGCGCCCGAATCTGATCCGCAATCTGCCGCGAAATCGGAACGGACGACCCTTTTTCAACACGAACAAGCATCGCTATAGATCCTCGAAAGACAAGCAAGTGAATACAGTTGTATAACAGTGGTGAATTGTTGTCAAGGGATTCTTTGGAAAAGATAGTGCCTGGAACTTTCCATGTGGTGAAAATGATGTGGAAACGCGAGCGTCAAAGGCAAATCTTAGCCACGGATGAACACTGATCTGCACGGATCGGAATTCGCAGTTTAATAACACTCCGCGTTCTGCCATCCGCGTTTCATCAGTGAGAATCCGTGGCTCATTCATTGCAGTACAAAAGAGACTGCTGTGCATGATCGCAATTTTAATCTTCCGCGAAGGGGTCAACGTCTGAGTCGGAGGTTTCGAACTCCAAAGCCAGTAGGGCTTCGTGAGCGGTCTTTCGAACGCCTTCGTCTTCGTCGCTCTTTGAGGAATCAGTTAGAATGGCGACGATGTTTTCGGGTCGAAGAACTCCCAAGGCATCCGCAGCGGCGGCTCGGACGCGGTTCTTTTCGTCGTTGTTGAGTAGGTCCACCAGTGCAGGCACCGCGTCTTGTTTTCCGAGGTCACCCAAACCTTTCGCAGCCCACAATCGTTCGAGCCATGTCTCGGACTGGAGCATAATAAGAAGTGG
>JAJDEL010000238.1 GCA_029259835.1 Planctomicrobium sp.
AATCCTTCTATTCATCGTTTGCATTTCTTCCTGCCAGCAGAGCAAGACTGCTCCAGAATCTGGTTCGCTCACAACCGAGGACAGTTCCACACCCGTTGTCGATGAACAACTCCCCGAATCGACTCCGCCCAAAGAAACTCAACCGGCTGAGACACCTGTCCAACAAGAGCAAAAAATCCCCGAAGTTTTTGTTTATCACAACTCCCTCTCAGACAGCCAAAAAGCAGACGGCTGGTTGAGCCTGTTTGATGGTCACACGCTTTTTGGTTGGGAATCGACAAGCGATGAAATCAACTGGGACGTAACAGAAGGAGCGATTGTCGCCGACTCAGGACCAATCGGTGTCCTGATGACCACTCTTCCATTTGCTGATTACGAACTCGTCTGTGAGTATCGCATGGAGCAAGGAGGGAACAGCGGTCTATTCCTTCGAACAGAATTCCCCTCAGGTGATATTGCAACGCAGTGTTACGAAATCAACATTGCCGACGAACATCCTGATGGCTTCACGACCGGCAGTCTGGTCAATCGGGCCAAGCTGGATTCTCCTGTTGAGCGTAAAGATGGTTGGAACGAATTCCGAATCATTCTCAACGGACCTAGCGCCAAAGTGAGCCACAACGGAGAAGAAGTCCTCGACTACACCGCCGAAAATAACGTCGCTGCCTCGGGACGGATTGGACTTCAAAAAAATGCAGGCAAAATCGAGTTTCGCAAAGTGATCGTTAAACCGCTTAATTTAGATTCAATTTTCAACGGAAAAGACTTGACTGGCTGGCGAGACGTCCCCGGTTCGAAAAGTGAATTCAAAGTCGTTGAGAACGAAATTCGTGTCAAAAATGGGCAAGGATTTATCGAAACAGAAAAGACCTACCAGGACTTCATCTTTCAATCACAAGCGATTTCCCACGCGGCCGAACTCAACAGCGGGTTCTTTTTCAGAGCAATGGCAGGCACTGAAGAGGCTCCTTCATTTGGCTATGAATATCAAATTCATAACGGCTTTGAAGGTGACCGGAGCCATCCCAATAATGCCGGCACGGGAGCAATTTTTCGTCGCGCAGATGCCCGCTATGTTGTTGCGAATGACAAAGAATGGTTCACGGCAACACTCATCGCATACGGCCCACGTATCGGCTGTTGGGTCGATGGATATCATGTCGTCGACTGGGTCGATGACCGAAAATCCGATCCAAATCCAAGACGCGGACAGCGACTCGAAGGGGGGCACATCAGCATTCAAGGACACGATCCCACAACAGACTTGTCATTCAAAAATCTAAGAATCGTAGAATACCCGAAAGCCTCGGCGAACGATGAGTAAGTTTCAGGTCGACGCGAGTGGGAGTCCTCAGACCTTCAGATTCGATTTGGTTGCGGTCTTTTTCAGTTGCTCAGTCCTCACATTCTTCCACCCCTATTTGTGGGGCGCCCTGCCTGTTCAACTTTCTTTCCTCGTTATCGGTTGGGGAGTCGGATGGTTCTGGGAACGCATTGGCGTATTGCTTCTCCTGATCTTCACGATGGCGTGGGGCTTGTACATTATTCTGAACTGGTGGGGGACTTCAGGACCGGAATTTTGGATCATTTTGTCACACGCTGTGCTTCCAATTGTTGCGATGGGGCAAGTGGGATCTTCGCTTAGAAGAATCACTGAGCAATTGAAATTGATTGCCGGTCAAGATCCAATGACAGGCTTACTCAGCCAGAAGCGGTTTGTGGAGTTGCTTGAAAGTAGGCGGCGAGAGCATAGCGGACCTTCAAAACGCGTCGCAATCTTATTCCTGGACTGTGATCAGTTCAAAGCCTTCAATGATACACATGGACATTTGCTGGGGGATCAATACTTGATCGATATTGCGAAGCGAATTTCAGAGTTCCTGGAGCCTCACGATCTCGCGGCCAGATTTGGCGGAGACGAATTTGTCATCCTGTTCGCAACCGCAGATGAAGAAAACATTCGTCATAGAGTGACAGCGCTGCAGCAATCCATCTCAGCCACGACATCTGAAGGCTCTCATCAAGCGATCTCCTGGAGTGTTGGTGTTGCGATTGATTCACTCAATGCAGGCGCAAATGAAATCATCAATGCCGCTGACCAGGCGATGTACACAGCAAAGCGACTTGGGCCTGGGCAGATTCACATCGTGACGGAATCGGTCTCTGGCGAAGAATAAAGCTGGTTAGCTTCAATAAATAACTGCACGGAGCGTGGAGTCAAATAGCGGATGCTCTCTCTCTCTGCACAGCGCCTGCGAATGTCCGTTGCCGAAATATCAATTGCTGGCATATTGAGAAGAGTCACTCTGTCTGCATTCAAACTCTCTGGAATCACGGCTAATTCGCGTCCCCGGTTCACTGCAACAACCTGAGCTAACTCAAGGATTGTTTCAGGCTCACGCCAATTCGGAAAATCTGTGAGTGAATCTGCGCCTATGAGAAGAAACAATTCGTCGTCTGGATTCTCTTTGTGAATCGTTTGCAACGTTTCGTAAGTGAAGCTGGTCCCTTTGCGTTTGATTTCTAACTCATTGAGCCGGAAGAACGGATTGCCGGCAATCGCAAATCGCAGCATTTCCATGCGGGCCTTGGGAGGAGTTGTTGATTGCCCCTGTTTATGTGGATTTTGAAACGCAGGAACAAACCAGACTTCATCCAGTTCGAGTTCTTCTCGAACGGTTTCTGCAAGGATGAGATGTCCTAAATGGATCGGATCAAAAGTTCCGCCGTAAATCCCCAGCTTCATCGTGAGTCATTCTTTAAATTTTGACTGAATCGCAAAGTGACAGCCTGTTTGAAAATTAAGCTTCGCCCCTCACGCTAACTCTCTCCCCCAGGAAGAGGGGGAAAAATTGCCGAGATGCGGCAGTTGTAGGAAATTTCAAACACGCTCTGAGGAGAATTTAGCAGATGAGAATCGAGAAGAGGAAGTCAGCGTTCGCGAACACTCACTTCCTCTTGTAAAACATAGAGCCCTAGAACGGCAAGGATTTCAGACTTAGCCGACAGGCGCTGCCGATCTGTCACGTGTTGAACTAAGATACAAAATTCCAGAGTCGCTCGGTTCCACCGGAGCTAATAATTCGTGAGCTGCTTCGAGAACATCTCGCCGACTGATCAGACCAATCACGCGACCATTTTCTAAAACCGTCAACCGACGATATTGAGTTGACATAAACATTTGGGCAATCGAAAGCAGTCCGGTATCCGGCATGACAGAAGCTGCGTCTGTATCCACAAAAGCCTCAATTCGATTCGTCGGTGTCCCGCGCTCTGCAGCATCCATCAGCAAGCTAATCGAACTCTTCTCCGAAAAAACACCAAGGTATTTCCCATTGCGGTCCACAACGGGAGCGCCTGAAATTTTATTTTTGACAAGCAAACCAATCACTTCCAACAAATCTTGATCTGGAGTCACCGTGATGACTCTCTTCGTCATGATGTCTCGCGCAGTCTTAGAATGGGGGACCATGTGAACTCCTCTCAAATGATGTGATAAAACGATGTGATCCAGATGGGGTTCCTGGTGTGGAAAAAGTTGCAGACAAGAACAGTCTCAAATTCCACAACATTACATTACCAAAAATGAGAACGTATTAGCAAATGATTTCCACTCCTCATTCCTGTGAATTTCGAGACTCATCAAAAATCTCAGATGCTTTATTTCCGCACTGATTCAAGAATCAAAACCCAACCGATCTCATTTCCTGGTAGTGGTTTGCAACTTTTCCGTTGCTCCGATATTGTACTCCAAAGCGGGAGGTTGAAAGGCAGCCTTCCTTGCGGTGAGGCTTTAGCGAACCAGGTCAGGCGGGAAACCGAGCAGCCTTAAGCTTCGGTTTCAGGTGCAGGGGAGGTCGCCTTTCAGCCTCCCGTTTTCTTCGTTGAAGTCAAGATTTTTTCGGGTTATCAGACCTTCACGGTACCAACTGCAGAACGACTCCTGGGCGAAGACTTTGAGGATTGCGAGTCAATTCCGGGTTCGCCTGGCGAAGTTGCAGCACACCTCTTCTCGTTCCGAAATAGCGCATCGCGATTCCTTCGAGCGTATCTCCTGACTGAATCACATGGGACGTGACTTTGTCTGGCTGAATTTGATGCACAGGCACATCGGAATTTCGATTCGACAAAAATGGCGCCCCCTGTGCCCCACGAAAACGTTGAGGTGAGCGCCCGTCCGCATTCAACTTTCCTTGCTTCGTAAGATTCTTTGGCGAGTCGATTTTATCCTGCCTCAGGCTCACCTCGTCTTTGACTCGCGCTGGAATTTGAAGTTCCAACCCCGGTTGCAGAGCGTTGGGACTGCTGAGTTGATCACGGTTTGCATCGTAGATATCGAGATAACGGCTATAGCTGCCCAGGGTTTTCATCGCGATCCCGGAGAGAGTATCTCCTGCCTGAACGCGATAGGTCGTCGCCTGCGGAACGGATTTCGCAATGTCCATGTTTTCCGGCAGAACAGGAGTGAAACTTTCGCTTTCTTCTCCACTTGGAAAACTGTCGGAGAAGAGGAGATCACTCAAGCCTGACTGAGCAGAGATTTTGGCGTTCAGTTCAGAAGATTCGTTTGTCGTGTCAGCCTCTGATGGCATTGCCGTTGAATGTTCATCTCTTTGAACGAGGTGATTCATCTTCGGTCGCAGGTCCAACTCATCCCGATTGCCGCCCTCTTCTCGCAGAGAGCGAAGTTCGACAAACTCGATATCAGGTTCATCAACTGAGAGTGCTGGCTTTCGGAGTTCAGAAATACGCGAAACGCGACCTGGTCGCGGAAAGCAAAACGCGACCGCAAACCCGATGACGAGCATTCCGAGAGCCAGGCCAAGTTTTGCATCACTTCGCATGATTGGATCAATAAGTTGATGGCTGTGCGCACTTTTGGCGCAACTTCTCCACTTACTTCATCGACATCATTCGATCACTCACACGAAGATCCCTAAGAACTTGAGCTAAAATCTTCGAAGTCTTCTAGCTTTGCAACAATTACGCGGACGGGTGTGATGGTTCACGTCCTGCGTGCAAAATCGCTGGTTCCAAATGTTCCATCAGACGAAACAGCAAGCCGCTATGTATTTTCTCAGACTTTCATCATTCAGCGGCAGCACCGAACGATGAGACATCGCTCGGGACAGTGCATTTGCGATCAAAGTGTGTATAACCACCATCAACGAAGATGATTTGTCCCGTCGTGTGGCTGGAACGTGGTGATGCGAGAAAGACGACCATATCTGCCAATTCTTCAATCGTTGTGAACCGGTGTCCTAGTGGAATGAGTTGCTCAATTTCCGATTTCGCAGCACCAGGGTCTGGCATTGCAGCCAAACACTTTTCGTAAAGCGGCGTCCAGGTTTCCGCTGGCAAAACTGCGTTCACGCGGACTTCCTTTGGGGCAAGATCAACAGCCCACTCACGTGTTAAACCATTGACCCCACCTTTAGAAGCGGCATAGCCCGACGTCCCACCTTGCCCTGTTTCGCAGACCTTCGAGCCGATATTGATGATGCACCCTTTCGATTCTTTCAGGGCATCGAGCGCGTAGTGGACCATCGCATAGTAGTGAACCAAATTCCGTTTCAGCGATTCCACGAACGCTTCCGGACCGGCGTCCAGACCGGCTCCATCATTCACACCGGCGTTATTGACCAACACATCGATTTTCCCGAAGCGCGTGAGAGTTTGTTCGACAGCGTTTCGACACGCATCAGTGTCTGTTAAGTCTCCCTGAATGAAGAAGCACTCCTTTCCCTGACTCGCGTATTCAGCTTCAAGCTGTTTGCCTTCAGTCTCACTGCGATTCACGTTAGCAACCTTCGCCTCTTCGGCAATGAACGAACGGATAATCCCAAGTCCGATCCCTTTCGAGCCACCGGTAACCAACACCACTTTGTCTTGAAGTCCAAGGTTCATACTGAATCCGTAGTGAGAGGGCAGGCTGGAACTCACTCCAGCATTTACAACAAAATTTTTAAGCGACGTCTAATCCTGGAGCGGCTCTTTTTCCCAGTCAGTCAGTTGCTGACGTAACGAGGCGAGGGTCGCGGCGACGCCTTTCTCTCCGACGAGATTGACGAGTTCGTCTGGGTCGTTGATGACGTCGAAAAGCTGTTCTTTCTTGACCAACGGATAGCGAACGTATTTCCAGCGTTGGGTGCGGATCATTTGCTGGGAGTCTTTGAAACTGCCGAACACAACGTCGTAGATCGAGTCTTTCTTGCCTTCAAGAACCGCTTTTAATGACTTTCCCTGAACGGTTTTGGGGATCTTAACTCCTGCGTAGTTGCAAATCGTCGGGTATAAATCTCGCAGATAGCATTGAGCGTCGCGTGTTTCTTTCATTGAGATTCCAGGTCCAGAAAAAATGAGCGGAACGCCAATGGAATGTTCGTACATATTCTGTTTTCCGCGAAGGCCATGGCTTCCCATTGCCAGACCATGATCACTTGTGAAGATCACGAGTGTATTCTTGTCGAGTCCTTTCGTCTTAAGATCGTCGAGCAATTTCCCTATTGAAGCATCGAGATGCTCTATCACTGAGTAGTAAACAGCCAGACCCGCTTTCGTTTGCTCGTTTGTTCTGGGATCGCTGTAGAGAACCTCATCCCGACCGCCTGCGTTGCCGTGATCAAACGGATGTCTCGGTTTGAAGTTAGCAGGGACGGGCATCGCTGCCGCTGTGTAGTTTCCTTCGTCTCCATCAGGAACGAAGAGTGGATCGTGAGGTGCCGTGTAATTCACATGCAGAAAGAATGGACGATCCGGTCGCCGGTCAAGAAAACGAATCGCTGCGGCTGAAAACTCTTCACTGATGTTCGGCGTCAGTCCAATCCCCTTATCGGGAAAGAGTTTCTTTTTATCAGTCTGGAAGATCCAACCGCGATAGCCGGTGACGTCCATCCCTTTCCAATCGACTGGGTTCGTCAGCGGGAATCTGCCGCCACCGCTACCGTAGAGTCCTTCAACCGTTGAGTAGCCATGATCACTCGGCCGCCCGCGAGTGTGCCACTTCCCAACATAGCAGGTTTCATAACCAGCTTTGTGAAGGACTGTTGCTAAATGCGGAACGCCTGCCTTCGGTGAGAAACCATGATCTCCTTTGCCGTTGAAGCGTCCGTCTCTTCCGGTCATGATTTCTGCACGGCTGGCAACACAAATCGGAATCGCTGTAATCGCGCGCGTGAACGTGGTTCCTTGTTCGACAAGTTTGTCAAAGGTCGGCGTGCTTATGAGATCGTTTCCAAGTGCATGAATCGTGTCTGGACGTTGATCATCAGTCACGATGAGTAGAATGTTTGGCGCGGCATCGACACAATCGAGAATTGCAACGCTGGTCACGACCGCGATAAACATAAATAAGAAGTTGTCAGTTCGAAGCATCATGGATTTTCTTTGTTTCGGCATTTTCCATTTAGCCCCCGGTGATCCACCGAGGCAACCAAATGATGTTTACACTTCCACCACTTGTCAGGTTGAGTTGACTCGACGCGTGGTTTCCATCGGGTGACTCACCCGGTTCTAAGTGAAGTCTTGATTGGGAATATGGTCGCATGAACTCCGACTTGCTCTCGACGTTTTCTGAAGAGACTTCCAATACGATACAGGCTGGGACCAAATTCAGCACTTCACTATGGTTGCATTCACCTGTATGATGCACAAGAATTGACTGAAGAAAAAAGTCTCCCATTCAAATACCCTTGCCCTTCAATCCCTAGCCCCTTGACCAAGCGGCCTCAATGAGCCTTTCCTCTTGCTGCGGTATACAGGCCGCACTTGCTGCTCCTGCCCAGATTGATTTATGACGCCAGAGAACTCCTCGATTGATATTGATTTTCAAGTCCCGTGTGTGCATCGCCTGCGGTTCACGAATGACGTCTTCGGCAAAGACCAGGAAGTCCTTCTGAACTTGCTTGAAGCCTCTGGGGAGCGCCGACCGCGCATGCAGGTCTGGGTAGACGAGCAAGTTGCGAAAGCACAGCCGAATTTGAGTATGCGGATTCGTGGCTTTGCAAGTCAACACGCGGACTGTGTTGATCTCGTCGGGAACATTCAAACCTGCCCAGGTGGAGAGGCAGTTAAGAACGACATCCACATTGTCGAGCGGATGCTCAAGGTCATCAATGCGGCAGATCTGGACCGCCGTAGTTATATCGTCGTGATTGGTGGCGGAGCGGTCCTGGATGCTGTCGGTTTCGCGGCGGCAATTGCTCATCGTGGCATTCGACTCATCCGCGTTCCAACGACCACACTTGCTCAGGCAGATTCTGGCGTCGGTGTGAAGAACAGTGTGAACCTGTTCGCGAAGAAGAATTGGGTCGGAACATTCCACGTGCCGTGGGGTGTCATCAATGATGAAGAGATGCTGCTCACGCTTCCGGACAGGGACTTCCGCAACGGTTTCTCTGAAGCAGTGAAGGTCTCGCTTCTCAAAGATGCCGAAGAGTTTTCAAGAATCGAACAAAATGCGGAGCGAATTCGCAATCGCGAAATGGACGCCGTTCGTCCGGTCATTCGACGGTCTGCTCAACTGCATATCGAGCACATCACGCAAGGTGGAGATCCTTTCGAGGCACTCGAAGCCCGCCCGCTCGATTACGGTCACTGGTCAGCACATAAGCTGGAGCCAATGACGAATTTTGAACTGCGGCATGGTGAAGCAGTCGCCATCGGCGTCGCCGTTGACACGGTGTATTCGTCGCTCGTTCACGGGTTTCCAAAAGAAGATGCTCAGCGAGTTCTCAACTGCTTGAGGAATCTCGGACTAACGCTCGATCATCCGGTATTGCATGAAACGGAAGAACTGTTTGGCGGTCTTGAAGAGTTTCGTCAACACCTTGGAGGCCGGCTTACGCTCACGATGTTGCCGGAAATCGGTCGCAAAATTGATGTGCATGAAGTCGACCGACCGAAGATGCTGCAAGCAATCGAACAGGTCGCTGAATTCATGTCCGAATCAGCAAAAGCTGTACTGAACGACTGAATCGGTGAATTAGCTCACCGATATTGGATTGCTGTTCAGGTAGCGTGACGAGTGTGGTAAATTTCACACTCAAAGTTCTTGCAAGGAAGTTCACTCAAGTATGTCGACAGCGATCAAGGATGTTCCGATAGTCGCTCTCAGGGCGCTCGATGAATTGTGGTTTCAGGTCTCTGGAACCTTATGCAATTTGGAATGCTCGCATTGCTTCATTAGTTGCAGCCCGAAAAACGATTCCTTTGGACACCTCTCGTTTGAGACTGTTCAGGCTGCTCTCGAAGAGTCCGTTCCGCTCGGCGTGAAAGAATACTATTTCACCGGAGGTGAACCGTTTCTCAATAAAGAAATCGTGCCTATTCTCGAAGAAACGTTGCGATACGGACCAGCGACTGTACTGACAAACGGAACGATTCTGAAACAGGAATGGTTGGAGCGACTGCGGACTGCGGAAGACTGTTCCGGATATACACTCGAATTTCGGGTTTCGATTGACGGACCTTCTCCGGAAATCAACGATCCGATCCGGGGTGAAAGAACATTTGAACGAGCGATGCAAGGCGTCGAGAAACTCGTCAACGCTGGCTTCTTGCCCATCATCACAATGACTCGCACCTGGGGTGATGAAGAAGACCAAAAAATTCTCAGTGAATTCAAAAACGTCCTTGCAAATCACGGTTATTCGCGCCCACGACTGAAAATTCTCCCGAGATTAAAGATCGGCGCAGAAGCCGAGCGTTCGTGCGGATACTCTCAAACAGAGCGAGTTACGCAAGAATTGATGGCCGACTACGACAAGTCTCAACTTGTCTGCAATCACAGCCGAATCGTTTCAGATCGTGGTGTGCATGTCTGCCCGATCTTGCTGGATGCGCCGGACTCAATTCTCGGAGACACACTTGAAGAAGCAATGCAGCCGTTCGCTCTTCGTCACGGTGCCTGCTTCACTTGCTATCTTTATGGGTCGATCTGTACGAACGCATCGTCAACTACGCGCGAATAAATGAGACAACAGCGACTGGAAAAAAGAGAATGAAACTGGCGTTCTTTGGTGGTATCTACAACAACGCTCTGGCTCTGGATGCTGCAATCCAAGATGCTCAGGATCGAGGTGCCGAACGGCAGTATTGTCTGGGTGATTTGGGAGCGTTCGGAGCACATCCGGATCAAGTCTTTCCGCTGTTGATTGAAAACGATGTCGCGGTCGTTCAGGGAAACTACGACCACAGCATTGGAAACGACCTGAAGGATTGCCAATGTGGATACACGGATCCACGTGACAACTACTTCGCGCAGATCAGCTATGAATACACTTACGCAAACACGAGTCCTGAAAATCGTCAGTGGCTGAAAGAATTGCCGCAGGAAATTCGCTTTGAAGTCGACGGACAGCGGATTCTTCTCTGCCATGGAAGTCCGCGAAAGACAAATGAATTTCTCTGGGAATCAACGACGAGTACCCATTTTCTGGAGAAGCTCGCAGATGAGCACGAAGCAGACATTATCTTAGGGACACACACTGGTCTGCATTGGCAGAGAGAACTCTCGAACGAGAGACTTTTCGTGAATGTTGGAGTTCTCGGTCGACCAGAGAATGACGGCAACACGAATGTCTGGTACACGCTGCTGACGCTTGAGAATGGGAACTGCGGAGTTGAGTTCATTCCCCTCGAATACGACTTCCGACGACTCGCTAGAGAAATGAGGGAGGAATCGCTGCCGGAAGAATTCATCGTCACGATTCTCTCGGGCTGGTGGACTACTTGTCTGGAAGTGCTCCCTGGTCGAGAACGTCGCAACGGACGGTTTTGATGTCATTTCTGTTTTTGTGTTACTTGTGAAGAATCAGTGGGTTCAACCACTTTGCCGCTGGTGATTCGCCGGGGAGAACTGGCAATGAGCGATTGAAGTTCAATCGCTATCCACCGGGTGACTCACCCGGTGCTAATTGAAAAGCAACAGTGTGCGAAAGTTCTTGTGTTTCAATCTATCTTGTTGAGCATGATCTCTCGTTCACGGTTGCGTCGCGGTATGAAACTCTCAAAGATGTTGTTTTGAACCGCTGTAAATGTCTTTGTGCTGGAATGTAAGAAATGAGTGAAGGTCGTTGTCGTTGGGGGATTCTGGGAGCGGCGGAGATTGCCCGGAAAAACTGGGATTCCATCCGTCTCTCTGGAAATGGTGTCATCACTGCCGTCGCGAGCCGCAGTCAGAATCGCGCGCAGCAGTTCATTGACGATTGCCAAAGCTCACGACCGGTTGAAGATCTGCCGGAAGCGATTGGTGGATATGATGAACTACTACAACGTGATGACATTGATGCTGTCTACATCCCACTGCCGACTGGTCTTCGCAAAGACTGGGTCATCAAAGCGGCTCAGGCTGGCAAACACGTGATGTGTGAAAAACCGTGTGCAGTGAGCGTTGCGGACCTGAAAGAAATGATCGGTGCATGCCGAGAAAACAACGTTCAGTTCATGGATGGGGTGATGTACATGCACTCCAAACGCCTCAGCGAGTTGAGAAACGTTCTTGAGGATGGAGAAAGCGTCGGACAACTCAAACGGATTCAAACTCACTTTTCGTTTTGCGCTCCGGAAGAATTCATTCGCGGCAACATTCGAGTCAGCAGTGAACTCGAACCGCAAGGATGCGTCGGTGATCTGGGCTGGTACACAATTCGAATGTCGCTCTTCGCTATGAATTACGAACTCCCACAGCAAGTTGTTGGCCGACAACTTTCGCAGTATGGGCGCGAGGACAGCCCGTCGCCGGTTCCGATGGAATTCTCTGGCGAGTTACTCTTCGCAAATGGTGTTTCCGCAGGTTTTTACAATTCTTTCCTGACGGAGCATCAGCAATTAGTACACCTTAGTGGTACGAAGGGGAACATCACTCTCAATGACTTCGTCTTGCCGTGGCTCGGCAGCGAACTTTCGTTTGAAGTCAACAACGCCGCTTTCGCTGCAACTGGTTGCGAATTTGTCATGGAAAAACACACAACGATTCACAACATCAGCGAATACAGTAACAACGCGGCTGATGCCCAAGAAACGAATCTCTTCCGTACCTTTAATTCTCTCGCATTGAGTGGCAAGCCTGACTCGTTCTGGTCGGACGTTTCCCTGAAAACTCAAATCGTCATGGACGCATGCCTGGAGTCATCGCGAAACGGGAGTGTTCCGGTTGAAGTCCATTATTAACGGGAAAATTCTTTGAGCAGGCTGCCTGTCATTCTTGTGTTGATCGCAATGCTGCTGTTCTCTGGATGCGGTGGCAAAGATCAGTCTGCAACCATCGATCAAGATTCGCGGACTCCAGAATCGGAATGGGTGGAGGATGTCGCAAGCGAGGAACTCGAATCAGTTACTCCTCAAATCCCCCCATTCCCACAGACTGGTAATGCGAACGAATCAGAACCAGCCGCGCCGGTTGTCGCAAAAACTGAGACGGTCTATCGCCCTGATGATTCTCGGATGCAACCTGATGAGTCCAAGCTCAAAGAGTTAGGGATTCACAAATATGAATCGAAACGGCTCGTTCTCTATAGCGATATCGAGCCAGAAACGGCAAAGACTCTTCCGCCGATTATTGATCAGGCGTACGAGATCATGGTCGATTATTTTGGCCCAATGCCACCTGCCCGGTCAGGTGAAAAATTTCAAGTGACGGGTTATCTCATCCAGGATCGCGACCAATTTATCGCGGCCGGTCTGGTACCAATTAACTTGCAATTTTTCTCCCATGGTCAGCACCGAGGTCAAGAATTCTGGATGTATGAACAGGAATTCGATTACTACCGCCGACATCTTTTGATTCATGAAGCAACACACTGTTTCATGCTGATCGAGCCAGGACTCCACCCTCCAATGTGGTATCTGGAAGGCATGGCAGAACTGTTTGCCACGCACCGAAGACGCGACAACAAAACCGAATTCTCGGTCATGCCTGTGGAGACAAAGGCGTACATTGGCTTGAGCCGTATCGAGATGATTCAGGAAGAAATTGCCGCTGATCGCATGTTAAATATCGATCAGGTGACCAACATCAGTCAGACGGACTTTGCTGCATCACGTTCGATTCCTTACGCGTGGAGTTGGGCGGTTTGCAAATTTCTCGATTCGCATCCGCGTTACCAGACGAGATTCCGCGAACTTGGACAACACCTCGTAGGTAAAGAGTTTCTTCGACTTGCAAACACTTTGTTCGAACCAGATAAAAGCCTATTGGCAGCAGAGTGGGATCAGTTTGCCCGTGGGATCGTATATGGCTGGGACTTCGATGTGAACGCCTTTGTGATCCCAGAAGATAACCCTGTTGCCCTCACTGATTCACTCTCTTTTGCGGTCAAGACCAATCGAAGTTGGCAGTCCACAGGGAGAATCGTGGAAGCCGGAGTTCCTTACACAATCACCGCTTCCGGAACCGTCACTCTGGCAAATGATCCGAAACCCTGGACGAGCGAACCGCAAGGAATTTCAATTCGTTACTCAAACAATCGACCGATTGGGCGATTACTCGTGGGAGTTATAGTTGAAGATCGGAATCAAGAAGGGTTGATCGAAAAACCGTTTGAAGTTCACGATTGTGGCAACGGCGATGTCATCCGCTTCGCAAATCGCGGACAACTGTTGTTCTGCGTGAACGACTTCGGCAGCGCGAGAAGCGACAACAGAGGTGCGTATCAAGTCAAAGTTACTCCGCCCTCACGATGAGCAACAAATCAAACCAAACACTGGGCGAGCCATTTGTGTTCTCAAGACCACTTTGGCTCTTCATCACAAAGAAAAATGAACCTCAGTTCGGTCGACATTCTAAAAGATTGAGAGCATCAGAATCTTTGTTGAACGGACGAGCCACTTTCTTTCTTCTCCTGAAATTCGGTTG
>JAJDEL010000239.1 GCA_029259835.1 Planctomicrobium sp.
CAACGGAAGGTTTTTACGTCACCGCCGTAAACGAAGCGAGTGACTCGGAATTGTCAAACAATTTACCAACACAAGCCTGCGGTGCCAAACATGGAAGGTGATCGCGCAGCGACCGTGCGTAAAAACCATGTTGTGTGACAATCCCAACTAGCTTAGAGCTGCCAGAGTCCGGATTCGATCCCACCCTGAATGACTATGGCGCAAGTGCCGTGGCCTGCGATTTCCATTGGAGGAAGCGCAACTTCAGCGCCGGCCTCAGCGGCCGCATCCACGGCCGCCTGTATATCCGAAACCAGAACGTATGGCCGCACGACAGGTTTCTCCGTGTCCCGCATCGGTGGTCGGATGCCTAACACTCCGCCACTCGCGAGTTTTGCCGTACGAGCACCTCCCAGGTTTTGGTCGGCGTCATTGAACGTCACGCCATGCAATTGCGAGTAGGTCTGGCAGACGGCATCGACATCTGTTGTCACTATTTCAAGGTATTGAATTTGCATCGAATTCCCTTTGGCAGTTGATTCAGTCTTTTCGTCGTTCGCTGCTAGGTGGCTGTCAGGAGAATGTTCTGTTTCTTGTGGCGTACGATCTTGGCTGGGCGTGCAGCCCAAATGCAGGATGGTGCTTGGAAGTGCCACAAATGCAAGGCCAACGCGGAGCATGTTTCGCCGATCAGTTCTAGGCATTCTCTTTGTCACACAACGTTTGCGGATGGGCGTCGCCGCGCATCCCTGGAATGGTTGTTATCAACAAAGGTGCATTGTAACAGACGAGGATCAGGTGTCACCATTCTGCGGCGACCCGGTTTATTGCCAGGCAGCACGCCATCCACAACGACAGCGCCGGGCACTGCGCCCATCCACTGTTGGTCGGCGACGAGGGTCGCCGCCGAACTCAGAAAGTCACCACGACTCATGTCGGAAAATCATGCGGCGATACACCGCACAGATCCACTCAAAGGCGGCGTCCAGCCGCAAACGTAGATCGGGCAAGGACGCCCGATCAACAGCACTCTAGCCGACATCGTGTCGGAAAGAGCGGAGAATTAACAAAGAAGCGTAACAGTAACGCCAAACTGTGTTTCATTTTGCATCAGAAAACACTGATTCGCAAGTTCATCACGAAAATACGCGATCCTCGGAACAGCCAAGTGGAGTTCGTCAATTGCATGTGGAAAGTGGGTGGCACAAGCAGGCCTGAAGTCTCCGTTCTCGTTACTCACCGCGAACATCGAGGACGTCACGCACTTAGCACCGGGTGAGGAAACGCTGGCTGGCTAACTGTTCGGCGAGCAATGGAGTTGCTGACGTCAAATGTCAGTTTCCCCCGGTGGATCACCGGGGGCTAATTGAGTTGAGAATGCTGATGTCACGTTCCGTCGGTGGAACTCGCGCTATGCGCTAATCCCGGCAGTGGTCAAACAGTGCTGTGGACATATATCGCTCGCCGCTGTCTGGGAGGACGACGACGATGGTTTTGCCTTCGTTGTCGGGGCGGGCGGCGAGTTGTAAGGCGGCGATCATGGCTGCTCCGCCGCTGATGCCGCAGGTGATGCCTTCTTCACTGGCAACTCGTGGGGCCATTTCAAAGGCTTCTTCGTCGGTCACCTTGACGACTTCATCAACAAGACTCATGTCGAGATTGCCAGGAATGAAGCCTGCTCCGATACCCTGGATTTTATGCTTACCTGGGCCACCACCGGACATGACCGGACTGTTCGTTGGTTCCACAGCAACGGAGTGAATCGCCTTGCCTTTTTCGTTTTTGAAGAAACGTGACACGCCAGTAATCGTTCCGCCGGTGCCGACTCCGGCGACGAAGATGTCGACATTGCCGTCAGTATCTGCCCATATCTCTGGGCCGGTCGTTTTCACATGAATCGCAGGATTCGCAGGATTATTAAATTGCTGCGGCATGAAGTAGTCGTCCTGCTCACTGAGTTCTGTCGCTTTGTTGATGGCTCCGTTCATGCCATCGGCGCCGGGAGTGAGAACGAGATTGGCTCCGAACGATTTGAGCATCATTCGGCGCTCAACAGACATTGTGTCCGGCATTGTGAGCGTGAGTGGATATCCTTTCGCAGCACAGACGAACGCCAGAGCGATACCGGTGTTGCCGCTGGTCGGTTCCACGACCTTCATACCGGGTTTCAAGGCTCCTCGATCTTCCGCATCCCAGATCATCGCTGCACCAATTCGGCACTTCACAGAATAGGCCGGGTTTCGGCCTTCGATCTTGGCGAGAACTGCCGCCTTGAGACCTTGCGTGAGATGATTGATCTTCACAAGAGGTGTGCGACCGATTGACTCTGCATTGTCTTTGAAAACTGGCATTACCCGAATCCTTCCCCGGTAAATGATGTACTGTCTGAGATGTGTTTCCGAATTATTATGAGATAGTACCGCAACAACAAGATGAATTTCCCAGATTGACCTTTTCGATGTCTAACCTGTCGACCTCCAGACTCCATGACAGGTGTGAACTGGTGGTCGATTTCATCATTCCTGCATTCTAATTCTATTGGTCGGAATTTCTGCTGTCGCAGACGCAGTGACTTTGCCGATTATTCTGGAAAGACGACTGCAATCATGCTGGGGGGCATCCAGCTTCGGCACTTCTCGCCGAATGAGTCGTTAGAGGGGGATGAATGGAAATTTTGTGCGCTCAATTTGTGGATCGCATCTCGCATTTTCTAGCATTTGGTTGCGTCATTTTGATGACGACAACTCTTCGTGCGGAGAACCGCGCGGAATCGGGGTCAATCATTCCGATTGCCCGTT
>JAJDEL010000240.1 GCA_029259835.1 Planctomicrobium sp.
TGATTGACCGCCATCCACCAAGCACCATCCTGCCCGGTATTGACCGGCACCCATTCATCGGCGTACTTGGCGACCATGTTAAAGTCGGGTGAGAAAACCCACAGCTTCGTGCCGTTGTGCCGACCTTCTGCGAGGAAGTGGCAATCGGGCGTTCGCGTCATGCCGATGTTCGCACCCATCGAAACGAGCATCTTGGCGTGATACCAGTCGGCACTTTCGGCGACGTCGGTTTGCTCTCCCCATGTTTCCGGAGACGCAGGAGGCAGGTCGCAGTACCAGTCGTAGAATGACAGAGAAATTCCGCCGATCAATTGCATCAGACGCGCACCAGAGGCGTAGCTGATCATTGACATCGCAGGAATCGGAGAGAATCCAGCGATGCGGTCCGGACCATGCTTCTTAATTGTCTGCACCATTGAGGCAGAGATAATTTCCAGCGCCGTCGCCCAATCGGTACGACGCAATCCACCTTTACCGCGAGCTTTCTGCCAGCGCTGTCGCTTAACCGGATCTTCGACGAGACTTTTCCATGCATCGACAGGATCAGCATGGTCCGCGCGAGCTTCCTTCCACAAATCGAGGAGTGCTCCGCGAATGTATGGATACTTCACTCGCAGCGGACTGTAGAGATACCAACTGTACGAAATCCCGCGTTGGCAACCGCGAGGTTCATAAGGCGGAATTCCGGCTTCCAGGTTCGGGTAATCCAGTCCTTGCATTTCCCAGGTGACGATTCCGTCTTTGACATGAATGTTCCAGGTGCAGCCACCAGTGCAATTCACACCATGCGTACTGCGGACAACTTTGTCATGCGTCCAGCGGTTGCGGTAGAATTCTTCCCACTGCCGACCTTCAGGATTGACTTCGTCGCGAATCCAGGCAATTGCGTCTCGAATACTCATGCGTCACCTCGTTTCGGCTGACTAACGTTACTACCCAATGACGTGACAGCGACCGTCTCGCTCGTCTTGGTGTGTGTATGTTGATGAATTGAGTCCACGACCTCATCCACGAGTGGTCGTCTCACAGGGTGAAAACGTCCTTTCCAGATGAAGTCGAACAGAAAAATCGTGCCTGCCGCGAGAGCAAGCCCTAATAGTAAAAATGCAACGCGATTCGCAGAGGCGTCCGCTTCGCTGTACTTCGCAGAGTCCTCAAAATAGGCTGCCAGCGAGTGAATCTCTTCCGCTTCGAGTGGTCGGTTTTTGAAGATTGGCTGCATCGTTTCCGTCGCTGGTGCTGCCAGCCAGGCACTCAGTGACTTGCGATCTTTCAGACGCTCGTAAACACGCGTCAAATCTGGTCCCAAATGACCGCCCCCAAGCGTTGAGATATCGTGCATGCTGTGACAGGCAATACATGCCGTGCCGCCATTCTTGAGTTTTTGCTTACCTAGAAAGATGTCGCGTCCAGCGGCTCGGTCGACATCTGTAAACGGCTTGCTCGAAATCTTCACACCCTGAAACTGTGATTTCTCCAGTTTCGACTCAGCATCGATTAGTTTGATGATTTGTTCAGCACGATAGCGATTCATGCCAGGGGAGGCAGGCATCACGACACCGCGAGATTCTTCAACCATTTTCGTCGCGTAAGCATCGCCGCTATCGACAACGGACTTGGGATTCTGCATGAACTTAATGAGCCATTCCGCGTCCTTACGCTTGGTGGCATCTTTGAGGTCTGGTCCCGTCAGCCTGCCACCGCCGATTGTGTGACAGTTCATGCAGTTCGCACGGAAGTAGTCCGTCGTATCCTGCCCGAATCCCAAGGTAGGCATCGTGACAATGAGCAACGCGGTAAACGCACTCAGCCAGCCAAGCCGGTTTCTCGCGGCCATCTCTCTGCGAGACTGTTGGCAAGCTTCATGCTTCCATAAAATTTTGCGACAACGAAATATAAGCTTCATTACCTCATCCATCCTATCGGTGAATGGTCGTTGCAATCGCCGGACAAAAACGTCATTTCCGATTAACTGCGTGACAAATCAAGATAAACTGGTCTTCTTGTCTTGATACATCGACAAGGTAGGGTGAGACATTGCGGATGTCTAGGTCCGCTTATTGTCAAATGACAGTTTCTTATTTTCGAGTGACACCGCAATACGAATTTCGCAGTGACATGCTTTCGAGCATTCCAAAGAGTGAAGGAATTGGCTCAGCGAAACGTCGTTTCTCCCCTGAATTCTCGAAGAACGAGCCTGAATTAGCTCTGAGGCAGACTCCGGGAACAAGGCGTTCATGGCGATTCCCAGAATCATTAAAGAGACTCCCGAAATTCCCCAGTCTGAGAAAGTTTGTGTTGATGATTGCAATTTCGGACACAGATGTCCTAAAGTGTGGTGGTGTGGCTCCTGATACAATAGAAAGCCCGGAAAGTCGCCCATGTTCTCACAAACTGTCGAATACGCTCTGCGTGCTATCGTGACGATTGCCCAACAGGACGGACAACCTTGCACGGCCAAGAAAATCGCTGAGATTACGAAAGTTCCGTCGGCGTATCTTTCCAAGCTCATGCAAGGATTGGTGAGGGGAGGGGTTGTTAGCTCACAACGAGGACTGCACGGCGGATTTCTCCTGACAAAGACGCCTGACACGCTCACTATTTTAGATGTTGTCAATTCTGTTGAGCCACTCAAGCGTATCGATCAGTGTCCTCTCGGGATTCAATCACATGGAACAGACTTGTGCCCGCTGCATCGTCGGCTCGACAATGCGATTGAGGCAACTGAGAAGATTTTTTGCAATACAACCATCGCAGACATCCTTTCCGAGCCAGGGAGTGTGACTCCCTTGTGCGAAGAAGTGAAAGTTGTCCCGCTAGGACTTGGCAACGGCAATGGCAAAACAAGTGGCAAGAAGAAAACAAACCGGGCAACCAAAAAGAAAAAGAAGTGACCGCGAGGTGACCTCTCTCTCTCTGAACGGTCTAACTTGGACATCGTTACTTTGTGGGCTTAAGTAAAGAAAACACGGATCATTCGACAATTTTTCAATCGCTAAGCGACAACAGCAGGTAGCCCCTGGCGTTTTTGCACAAGTCTGTAGGGTCAAAGCCCTGGACTTTTGCCTAGCCCAGCCCGAAGCGCTGGGAAATTGAACACATGAAAACGAAAAGGACCAACGGTCCGGTCATTTGATTGACCGTTAA
>JAJDEL010000025.1 GCA_029259835.1 Planctomicrobium sp.
GGATACATAAACGTTCCTGGCTTGATGAGTGGAGATTCCGCTGGCCACAATCGTAATCGGACATCCTTTTCCAGTCCCCACGAACCCGCTCGGCCATTGGAGTTGTACCCCTTGGTGATCGAACAATCGATTTGGACACCACCAACGGTGATCGGAAGGTTGTATGTTGCCGAGACAAGTGTCGCCTGCTCACCGTTCACTTCCACGGCAACCTCTGCTCGACGTACTGCAAAGCAAACGTCATCGCGAGTCTCTTTCAGTTCAAGGACTTTGACCTGTGCCTGTGAGCCATCGCAAAGTTTGACAGCAACTGCTTCATTCAGATTCAGATCCACGACGCGGACAAGAGGCTGCAACTGTGCTGGTTGTCCTTGAACCAAATTCTGGAAACTCAACACGAGTAAAACAGGTAGGAGGCAAATGACAGATTTCATAATTGGTCCATTGAATAATTCTGTATGTTTCCATGATAGACGATGAGTTCTTACAAATCATGTATTCTTTGAGGTGCCTTCTGCCCAACCCATTTTGCATTGGACTACTTAACTCAGAGTATCACAAATTGATCTGATTGAATCGCTCAATGGGTAAATAAAAGCAAGCTGGCTATACTTGGACTTTCAAAACCAATACGACGATAAAGTTGGAGATTTCAGTGATACGAACGCGGAGTTGTCAGTTTGTTTCCATGGCTCACGTTGTGTTGATGATTTTGAGTCTTGCAACAACGTTGCACGCTCAGCAGGATGGCTTAACATTAAAAGTTGCGAATCGCGGGGAGTTGATCTCCGCCGTCAGCAATGCACAGCCCGGAACTAAGATTTTGATCGCTCCAGGCGAGTATCGCGGGGGACTGACTTTCAGCAATTTGCGAGGAACCAAAGCCAAACCGATCGTTCTGGAAGCGGGTGATGCTAATCAACCTCCGGTGATTATAGGTGGGGCTTCCGGGATCCATCTGAGCAGTCCTGCTCATGTCGAACTACGCGGTCTTATCTTGCAAGAGTCGACTGGAAACGGACTGAACATCGACGATGGCGGAGATCCTGACAATCCCGCGCGGAACATTATTCTGCAGAAAATCCAGGTGCGAGACGTCGGTCCCAAAGGCAACTGCGATGGTATCAAGCTATCTGGTGTGGACGATTTTGTCCTTGACAACTGCACCGTGGAACGCTGGGGCGACGGTGGATCGGCCATCGATATGGTTGGATGCCACAACGGAGAGATCAAAAACTGCGAATTCCGATTTCGCGGTGACATCGTCGGGAACGGAGTGCAGACGAAAGGGGGCAGCGCCGACATCACCATTCATCATTGCCGTTTTGACAATGCTGGTGGGCGCGCAGTCAATATCGGCGGGAGTACAGGGAGAGACTATTTCCGTCCGCGAGCTGCAAATTACGAAGCGAGGAATATTACGGTCGAGGATTGCATTTTCATCGGGTCAATGTCTCCCATCGCGTATGTCGGGGTCGACGGGGCAACTGTGCGCCACAACACCATCTACCGACCAACTCGCTGGGTCGTACGTGTTCTTCAGGAATCACAGGGCCCCGAGTTTTTGCCTTGTCGCAATGGCGTGATCTCGAACAACATTATTGCCTTTCGTTCCAGCGAGGTGCGGTCGATCATCAATGCCGGTGGCGGGACAGCACCTGAGACATTTCGATTTGCTGGCAACTATTGGTACTGCATCGATAATCCGCAACGCAGCGATCAGCTTGGTTTGCCGACTGTTGAGTCCAATGGAAGCTACGGTCTGGACCCGATGTTTCGCGATCCAGAGAGTGGTGATTTTGCGATAATTGACAAGTCGCCGGTGCGAAATGCCGGAGTGCGCCGCAATACGGATCGCGAATAACAGTATCTCGTTGACCACTTCAGTTGGAGATGTCGACACGATTATGATTTGATGACATTTTGAGTGGAGTCCGCGATGCAAAGTTTTGTCCCCAAAGCCATTTTGCACTTTGCTGTCCTCGTCGGTGCTCTTTCGACATCGCTGCCTGCACAAGATGTTTCGAATTCTTCAGATGTCATTTTCCAATGCGACTTCGAATCCGAGACATGGTGGAACGAGTGGGGACTCCGTGATTCTCCAAAACGAGCTGATGCAGTTGATGAAGATCGGCAACGCGAGTTCGAATCGCATGACGGGAAGGCACTGCAGATTCGCGTCGATGAAGGTGGCCACTACGGTGTCAGTTTGCAGTACCGGTTTGCTAAGCAACTCGGAGACGAACCGGAAGAGATTTACTTCCGTTACTACTTGCGACTTGGGTCCGACTGGAAACCAGAGAATGGCGGTAAGCTGCCTGGGATTGCAGGCACGTATGGTCGAGCCGGTTGGGGTGGTCGCAAAGTTGACGGCACAGACGGTTGGTCAGCACGTGGACTGTTTAAAGGCCAGGTTAATGGCCGCACACCCATTGGCTTCTACTGTTACCACGCAGATATGCGAGGCAAATATGGAGACAACTGGGGCTGGGAAGGCGATGGTTTCCTCGGCTTAGAAAACAACCGTTGGTACTGTATCGAGCAGCACGTCAAAATGAACAGACCAGGAAAGAATGACGGTGTGATGCGAGCGTGGGTGGATAACAGGTTGGTGTTCGAAAAACGCGATGTCCGGATGCGTGATATCGACAAACTGAAAATTGAAATGGTTTGGATCAATGTCTACCACGGTGGAAGCTGGACAGCAAAGCAAGACCAGCACTTATTCATTGATGATGTCGCAATCAGCCGCAGTCGAATTGGAAAGTGAATCGTCAATGGATCGGTGAATACAAAACCGCCCCTGGTCCGATAGTTCGAACCAGGGGTGTCAAATGGTACCGTCGTTGACGGTTACAGCAGGTTGACCACCTTGTCTGCCAGGCCCTTCTCGCCTGAGTTCTTTTCCCCCAGCACGATGTTGAGTTTGCCAGACGCGTCCAGCCCCCCAGTGTGGTACCAGTGTTAGGGTCGTAGTTTGGAGAGTTCATCCAGGTTCACGGACGGAGGCGTAGC
>JAJDEL010000241.1 GCA_029259835.1 Planctomicrobium sp.
GAACCTTCTCTGGCTCACGTGTCACATCAAGCGCATGAGCGACAACCGGGTTTGCAATCATCGCAAATGCGAGGTCGCGGTATTGACCGTAAGTCGCCATTTCTTGTCCGAAACTGCGGCGGTCCATATCAAGTGTTTGCAGCAAGTTCTGTCGACCAGAAAATCGCGATTTCGTCATCCCTTCTCGTAATTCAGCACCATCAAAGCGGAAGGGACTTTTCGGTGTCACACCATCCCAGGGATCGAAGCGTGTGAGAATCGGTGTTGATCCTTGAATAGATGGCGAGCCAACTTCCAATGAGCCTTCGCCAGCAAACGATGGAATGATCGGATTATAGGACTGCCCTAACCAGGCTCCATGATGCTGCCAGCGGCCTGGCCCGGTACGGTTATTCAATGCCCACGGAAGAACCATGTTCACCGGAACTCCCGTGGATAACATGCTAATTCCGCGTTGCTTCCAAAGATACTCAAGAACAGACCCAATGTAAGGCTGGTGGATCGGATCGTTGTTATTGCCTTCGATCGCTGGAAGCGATTTCGAGAGTCCCGACAATGCGACCGAGACTGCATGGTTGTTCGACGTGTGCGTCATTGAACGAATCAGGGCGACTCGGTGTAGATTTTCCGCAATGTTCGGCAGATGTTCGCAAGCTGCAATGCCGGGCAAGCTGGTCGAGATCGTTTTGAATTCGCCGCGCCTTTCAATCGGCGCGTCAGGCTTCGGATCCAATGTGTCCATTTGGCTCGGTGCACCGTACAGGTACAGGATCACAAGAGACTTGGCGCGACCGAAAGTTGGTGTCTGGGAGAGAGGCGCCGCATTGAGGTGTGAGAGTGGAAGACCTGATGCAGCCAATGCAC
This sequence comes from Planctomicrobium sp., assembly GCA_029259835.1. GTDB lineage: Bacteria > Planctomycetota > Planctomycetia > Planctomycetales > Planctomycetaceae > Thalassoglobus. The sequence goes on from JAJDEL010000241.1 coordinate 865, forward strand.
CAAGACTCGCCAATCCTGTTCCGCCGGACTGTAAAAACTGTCGTCGATCAACGCCGATCTTTGAGTATTGATCGCTGGGCATTGTGTCGCTTCCAATTAGAATCGCAAGAAGTTCGCATCGACCATGGAGCTGTTATTGCAAATTATGATATCGAATTCACTCTAAAACGGATACAGGACTTGGCGTTTTCTGAACGAAATGGAGTCGGGAAATCTCTTCTAGTTCGTCGTGTTTACTCTCAATTCATCAATCTTTGGAATCACTGGCTCGCAGCGGTTTCCTTCCCTGATCAGGAACTGACCATTAGAGTAAGTTGGCATTGTTTACAAATCTGCTGTCCTGGAAGTTGTCGCTCTTCATGTCTGAATTCTTTCTTGCGATTTTATCGCTATTGCCGATTCTTGTTGTCGGAATCTTCCTCGTCGGGTTGCGTTGGCCAGCGAGTCGGGCGATGCCGCTTTCTTATCTGACCGCGATTGTGTTGGCGATTTTTGTTTGGAAAGTCTCAGTCATTCAAGTCGCAGCAGCGTCAATTTATGGTGGTGTGATTGCGTTCACTTTGCTGTACATCATTTTCGGCGCGATTCTGCTGTTGAACATCCTTCGCGAAGGAGGAGCGCTGCAGCGCATCCGCCAAACCTTTCTCGATATTTCACCAGACCGGCGCGTGCAGGCAATTATCATTGGCTGGTTGTTTGGTAGTTTCATTGAAGGCTCTGCTGGTTTCGGAACACCTGCGGCGGTCGCTGTTCCGCTGATGGTCGGCCTTGGATTTCCACCAATGGCAGCGGTCATGGTCGGGATGATCATTCAAAGCACCCCAGTCTCTTTCGGAGCAGTCGGAACACCGATTCTTGTTGGTGTGAAGAACAGTATTGAAAACAGCAGTGAAGTGAATGCATATTTTCAATCGATGCGCCTGGAGTCATTCGATGCCGGACTACGCATGATTGGATTTCGTGTTGCGGTTTTACATGCAACGGCAGGCGTGCTGATTCCGCTTTTCGTTGTCTGCATGTTGACACGGTTTTTTGGAGAAAAAAAATCCTGGCGAGAAGGCTTAGAGATCTGGCCGTTTGCTTTGTTTGCAGCGCTAGCGATGATCGTACCTTACGTCGCCGTCGCATATTTCCTTGGACCAGAGTTTCCGTCATTACTGGGGGGATTGATTGGTCTTTCGATTGTCGTGTTCGCCGGGCAACGCGGGTTTCTGGTTCCCGACCCAGACAAAGCCTGGGACTTTCCGAATCAATCAGCATGGCCTAGCGACTGGAAAGGAACACTACCGGTTCGTGAAGTTTCCACAACAAAAACAATGTCACTCGGTAGAGCCTGGACCCCTTATCTTCTCGTGGCCTCTTTGCTTGTCCTGACCAGATTACCTTCCCTGACTGGGGCTGGGCAAAACCCGTTGAAGGATTGGGTGAAGTCGTTCGTTTTCGAGGTTCCTCACTTGTTTGGAACCGGGATCGACATCAAAGTGACGCCGCTTTACATTCCTGGTTCGGTGTTTGTATTCGCCGCACTGGTTGCGATACCGCTATTTGGGATGTCGCGGGCAAAAGTAGCCCACGCGTTTTCGGATTCATTGAAAACAATCGTGGCGGCATCGGTTGCTCTGATCTTCGCGGTGCCGATGGTGCAAGTCTTTCTGAACAGCGGTGGAGGCGCGGCAGGCTATG
>JAJDEL010000242.1 GCA_029259835.1 Planctomicrobium sp.
AAGCAGAATCGATTCAGCTTGTGACAAAAATCCCCAGGCACCACGCCGGAGTTTGGGGACCGTTGCCATTTAACAAGCTGACAACATCGGCGGTCGAGCATTTGAATTTACACTTTGGCCTTCGGGATTGTCCGAAACAGACTGCGATGCAGTTCAATGGCGATGAACAATCCGAAACAGATGTACCGATCACTTGTTTGCGAGTTGACTTGAAAACGTGCCTCAGCCCGTGCATCGGAGGTTGCTCTCGAAAGCAATATGAAACAGCATTCAAACGCGCACAAAGTTTTCTGAGTGGTCGTTCTGAAAAGATCTTCGCTGAAATTGAGCAGCAAATGCTGACAGCAGCAAAGGATCGTCAATTTGAAAAAGCCGCCAAACTTCGTGATCAATCGAAGGCCTTTCAGTACGTGTCCGATCATCTGCGACGGTTCCACGACTGGAGTAGTCGGGCGAATTTCGTGTATCAAATCGAATCCAAAATTGACGAAGAAACTCTGTGGGTCATGATCGTCCGTGGACTGATTGTCGATGTCGTACAGCGTCCGGAAACAGAAGACGAGAAAGAAACGGCAGCGGCTCTCATCAATTCTGCGCAAGAGCAATTCAGTGGAACTTCGGCAACAAGAAACATTTCACAGCCGGGCGATTTCGAAGCCGCACGAATCCTCTTTCGCTGGTTCCAAAAGTATCCAGCGGAAGAGCGAAAGCAAATTACGCTCAAGAGGGCACTTAGTCATTGCACTAAGTTTAAGAAGCGGGCTTCTTAGCGAGGTAGGCTGGGTCAAGATCCAGCATTTCGTTACCGCCTGTACTGTTCGAGACTACTGTGTTTCATCAACAACCGGGAACTGGCCTAGTCCGTCTTTGCAGTAGAACTGATCGAGCAATTTCGTCCAGTCATCAAGTGACCGAAGTTTGCCGAAGCATTTTCTGAGAGCGGTGCTCTCAGGGTGCAGTCGTGCGTATTTAAACCCGAATTTGCGTATTGTTCCAAGAGCACTTTTTCCGAGGTGAACTTCAGACAACTTCAAGTGCATTTCTAATGCAGAGCGTTGCTGGTGAATCGTTGGTGGCACCGGCGTTTTCTGTTCGAACAGTAACTCTGTTGCCTGACGAAAGATCCAGGGGTTTCCAATCGCGCCGCGCGCGATGGTGACTCCATCGACGCCGGTTTGCTTGAGCATGTCAACACACGCTTCGGCAGAAAAGAGATCTCCACTGCCAAGCACCGTGTGGTTGCCGGCAATCTGTTTCACTTCGCGGAGGAAATTCCTATTGCTAGGGCCACGGTATTTCTGTTCGACTGTACGACCATGAACGGTCACCGCCGCGACTCCGCAGATGTAGGCTTGTTCCAGGATGTGAAAAAAGTTGTTGCGGCTTTTCTCAGTATCATCAATACCGCGTCGCATTTTGACCGTCACTGGCATTTCGTCAGGGACGGCATCTCGAACCCGTTTGATGATTTCAATAGCAATCGGTGGTTGCCCAAGATGGTAACCACCTCGGCAACCACCGATTGCGGTCTTGACCGGACATCCGAAGTTGATATCGATGACATCGAACCCAGCAGCGACGAGCCTTCGCGCCGCGGGAACGAACATCTCTGGTTCAGAACCCATCAACTGTGCTCCGACCGGATGATCCGATTCTTCCACATGGAAGTGGCGGGCAGTTTTGCTTGCTCCTTTCACTTCGTTCGCGAAACGGTCAATCATCACTTCTGCAACGGTATATGAAGCCCCATAGCTTCGAGCGAGCGAGCGCATCGGCCAGTCGCTGTAACCGCTGAGTGCGGCCTGAACGAATGGGTGTTCAAGCTCAATCTCTCCGATCCGCAGAGGACGAAAAGAAGTTGAAGCGCCAGTGGTTGTGATGGACGGTTCACTCATTGCTCAGGAGTCAATTGTCATTGATTGTCCGACTTCCATGACGACAGGTTCTGCGTCTGTTTTCGATTTGACCATTTCTGCCCATGCTTGTGCGTCTTGTTCGATGAGGGGCCAGGTGTTGTAGTGGCAGGGCGAAACTTGTTTCGGTTTCAGGAATTGAATGGCGCGAATGGAATCTTCTGGACCCATTGTGAAATTGTCGCCAATCGGAAGGATTGCAAAATCAATCCCGGCTTCGCCAATCAGTGTCATATCGTAGAACAGTCCGGTATCTCCAGCGTGATAGAGCGTGACTGTTCCAAGGGTCAGAAATAGCCCTGCGGGATTGCCGCCATAGGTTCCGTCTGGAAGGGAAGAACCGTGGTGAGCGATGGTCAACTTTAATGTTCCAAACTCAAAATGATTTTGACCACCGATGTGCATTGGATGGACATTTTCCAGACCTTGATTGCCGAACCACTGACTGATTTCGAAGTTGGAAATCACCAGACAACCAGTTCGCTTGGCAATGCTGATTGTGTCACCGACGTGGTCTTCGTGCCCATGTGAAATAAGAATCACGTCGGGGGTCAAATCATCGGCTGAGACTTTGGCAGCGGGGTTTCCGGTCAGGAACGGATCGATGAGCAACAGCGTTCCGTCATGAACAATTTCATACGCAGAATGACCGTGCCAGATGATTTCAACGGACATGAATGTTCTTCCGGTTAAGTGGGAGTGCTCGTGATCGATTTCAGAGAGTATAGGAAAGAACGCCAGCGTCTTAAAAGCGTCTCAATTTCATTATTCAACAGATGGTTCGCCGGGCACTTTAAGTGTCCGGCGAAACAATGCCTGAAAATTCACTCGATTATTTGAATGTTGAATACAAAAAGGCCCTGTTGCTGAGAGTAGCAACAGGGCCTTGAAGATGGTCAACGGCGAGAGGAGTCTATGGCGTCCCTTGGCTGGTTTCCGTGCGGCGGTTGGGGCTGTCGTTTGGACCGAGGGGTTCTTCGGAGGGGAGAACCTGAGCGACATCGACTCGATTATCGTCGCCGCCGAAGGCATTGAGGTATCCGAGAATTTCCTGGTAATGCCCGTATATTCTCATGGAATCGTAGCGAGTAATGAAACGTGTGCGGTCACGACTGTTCAGCCGCGTCCAGGCAACTATCGTCTTGTCGATCGCCCCCATGAGAACAATCGCGTGTGTGCTTTTGAGTTTGAGTTGCGACTGAATCGGAATGTCCGGGTCGCTGCCATCGACAGCGAAAGGGAGGTCTATCAGACCACCGGATTGATTTTGAACGTCATCCCCACCGAACGGATTCGTTCCGATATTTAATGAGTTTTCAGTGTTGATGGCGTCTTCGATTTTGTCTCCGAGTGAATCATTATCCGGATTGTGTGTCACTCGTCGACGCCAACGGTCGCAATGGACGAGAAGACTGATGAGGTGATCGCGAGTCGGGTCGTCGAATCCTCCTCGGTCGGAGAGTTCATCGTTGGCGAGTAGTTCTGCTCGCATCGTAAAGACTGGTGAGAGTGCCGCCGCGATGTGCAGGTTTCGCAGTGTCGTAATGGCTCGTCGGAATTGTTCTTTGCCAGGATCGCCGATAGGCATGGTTTGTCCTTGGTCTAGGGTTGAGGGGCTAGGGGCTAGGGTAAGACGTGGAGGGTGGAGCGACGTCGTCGACGCGGCGATCAATTGCATCCACTAACCGTTCTGTGATTGAGTTTGATTCCGGGTTTGATTCTCGCAATTTTTCGATTTCGTCGTCGAGAAACATGCCGCGAAGCGCGTCGAGTAGTCCCACACGTCCTTCTGATTTGCGGAGTTCAAGAAGCTGACGTGCTTCATCCAGCTTTCGGGGAAAGGGGACGGGCGCGGAGAGTGGGGGAGGGGGGGAGGGGGGAAATGGGTTGGTGACCGCCCCCTCACCTCCTCTCCCGCTCTCCCGATTATTTCGGTTACGAACGCGGCGGCGTAGCAATTGTAAACCCAACCAGCCGAGCATTGCGGTTCCACCGGAGCCAGCAGCGACACCTCCCCATAGTGCAGGGATTCCGATGGAGGCGGCTGTGCTGATCAGATTTTTGATGATGCCTGTCGTTCTTTCTGATGGCGTTGCTGTCTGAACTTTTGGAGTAACTGAGGGAGGAAGTGAAGGGGAGAGAGGGGCGGTCGTTTTTCTCTCTCATGCTTTCTCTCATCAACACTCGTCTGTGGAGAAGATTTTTCTTTAGCAATTGTTGATTCCGTGAGTGAATCGATCTCTAGTGGAGTCGGAACTAATTGTTTGAGGAGTGAGTCTGTTCCTTCGAATCCGACGACGGTGACTTGCCGTGTCTGAAATGTCGGCAAGTGCTGAATTCCGTGTTGCATTGCAAGAGCACGGTGTTGGTCATAGTCGAGAATGTGAATGTGAAACCCATCCTGAAGTGCTTCTCTCAAATGTTCATCCGAATTCCATTCCTCCCAGAGTAAACGACAGGGGCCACACCAATTCGCGGTCCAGATGACGAGTAAAGGTTTCGTGCGCCCGCTGCATTCGCAGCGGAGGACCGACTGAGACTCGGAAAAGTTACGCCTCCAGAGATCCCACTTTGTTCGAAATTGGGAGATCGTCCAACCATAATGCTGTGAGAGACGTTGTTCTATCGAAGTTTGCTCGCGTTGGAATTCAAGGAGAATTTTGGCATCATTCTCTGAGAGAAGAAACTCGACCAGAGAGAACCCAACGGCATAGAGATCCTGAATCTCGTCGGAGTTTTTCGGGTAGTCGAAACTTTCCAACCACTCTTTTCGAACGATTGAAGCATCGACAGCTGCAGCCGTGGTGCGCAGACTTAGGTGAACTTCTGCGGATTCAAATAGGGTCGCGCAGCCTTCGTCGAGCCAGCGTTCTATCGGATGACGCGCAAGCGACGCGCGGACCATGTGATCGACTTCGTGCGGAATGACATCACGCAGCAACAGTTCGCGCGGGCCTTCAATTGTCATGCTCCAGTCGAAAACTTCTCCATCCTCAAACCGAAAACTGGCCGCTCCACCGCCGGAATGTTGGGCATGGCGGACATGAATTTGACAAGGCGTATACCAGTCGCCAGGGAGCGAGGTGTCGGTCCAGAATTGAGCGGATTTCAAGCGAGCGGTTTCTGCAGCGGTGGTGATTGCGGAATCTTTGCAACGGAAGTTTTCTGCTTCCGCGATTTGAGTAGAACAAAGAATTGTGAATAGAGAATAGAGTGCGAACAACACTCCATTTACAATTCTCCATTCCCTATCCATTCGGCCTCTTTTCCACTTCCAAAGAAGACTGTTCATAATTCACCTTCAATGCTTCGCAAGAAGTGGTATTTCCCGGAGCGGACAAGTTGACGCAGCAACCGGGCGGGGTTGAATCGCGTCGGGTTGCTGTGGTTCATGCGGTTCAGCCGCATTGCCACGGCAGCGACCAATTCTGAGCAGAAGAGTTCGTCCAAGTTCGCACCTGGGAACAGCCGAGAGAGTTGAAACGTCCTCGTTCCGGAAAGAATCGCCCCGTGCATGTCGTAATGTTTACCGGGGCGGACGAAATGGTTGATGAGAATTGCAGAAAGAAGCAGCGATTCCGGATTGGAAAGCGCGTTAATGGAAGTCAAACGGTAAACGTCGACTTTACCATTGGAGCGGACATAATCATTCACTCGGTCACGTGGTCGATGAGCCTGCGCGCCGGCGACCGATTCTCCTCGGACAAGGCAGGGAGCCTCGCACAGCGTGGTGCTTTCAACCCAGGTGAGGTCACCTTTCAATTCACACAAAATCGCAACGTGAGACGGCCCGATTCGTAGTTTTGGAGGTGCAAAGAGTGATGCCGTTCCGAGCGAAATCAATCGCCCGGTCCAGTCGGCACCGTAGCAGGCAGCAATATCACCAGGTTGAAACATCATTGGTAGCGACCGACACGACAAGGAAACGTAAGTCCGTTACCTGTATGTCGAGTGGTCGCGCGAGAGTGGTGTGAGCCTGTTTTTTGCGGTTGCTTCTATGAAAACGAAAGGCGATGATCTGAGTGTCTCAAGACAGAGGAATTGCAATGCAGGAAATTGAACCGGAAAAACTGTGGATTGGTCATGCCGCTGACCTTCGAAATGCGGCTGGTCTCTATGCTCTCGGTATTTCCGCAGTGGTCGATCTTGCGTACGAAGAGAAGGGTGCTGTGCTGTCGCGAGATCTGAGTTACTGTCGTTTTCCATTGCGAGATGGCGGTGAGAATTCTGAAGTTATGCTTGCAACGGCAGTTGAAGTGGTTGTTACTTTTCTCCGAAAAGGAATTCCAACCTTGATCGGTTGCAGCGCTGGCATGAGTCGTTCACCAAGTATTGCTGCTGTTGCAATTGCACTTGTGAATGAACAACAACCAGCAGAAGTGCTTGCTCATATCGGTCAGTTAAAACCGATTGACGTCAGTCCCGGCTTGTGGGAACAAGCCATCGCCGTTTACGAGTCAGTACAGAACAAAGACAATTCGCAATTGAACGATTGAAGATCAGACGTCTATTCTCCACTCTCAACGAGTTGTCGCTCAAAACAAACCGTACCGAACGATGCAATACAGAGCTTTGAAGCCGTCGCGGACGCCGATTTTCTTGCCTTGCTCGTAGGTTCGACCGTTGTAGCTGCACGACATTTCGAAGACTCGGCAGCCCATCTTCGAGACCTTGGCTGTCATTTCTGGTTCGATTCCGAAACGTTGCTGTTGCAGCATCGGCCACAGCTTGTGGATGACGTCTTTGCTGAAAACTTTGTAGCAAGTTTCCATATCGGTCAGGTTCAGAT
>JAJDEL010000243.1 GCA_029259835.1 Planctomicrobium sp.
ATGGCTTCATCTATAAATTATGGCGTTTCCTGGTACGTTATCTAGCACCTGTCGCTGTGTTATCAATCGTCTATGCATATATATAAATAGTTTTAGATATTGCTATCGATATTGGCTGAAGAAACACTAATGGTTTATGAAAATACGTTTTTTTGTGTGTAGATCTGATCTACATCAATATTTATAAAAAATTGCGTTCTACAATTAAAAGTATATCAATTGCAAGATGGGATTATTTGATGGCACTACGAAATGTTATAGCTACAGTAGTTCTCAATAGTATTAATAACTCTATAGTTGAAAACTGATCTACAACAATGGGCATAAGAAAATCATGACTAAGAAAAAAACTACCAGAGCTAAGAAGAAAACTAACAAATCTGAGACAAAGATAGCTAAAACTGTGGATGCATATCATGAGCATGATCCAAGGCTAAGAGGAGAGAAGGAGAAAAAACTGCCGACCAAGTTTTACAACGAAGAGCTATTCAGGCTTCAGGTTGAACTGGTCAAGCTGCAGGAGTGGGTATTGGAGAAAGGACTTAGAGTTGTGATTGTATTTGAGGGTCGTGATGCCGCCGGCAAGGGTGGCGTCATAAAACGTATTATGCAACATATGAACCCCCGAGTTTGTAATATAGTTGCATTGCCCGCACCCACGGAACGGGAAAAAACGCAGTTTTACTTTCAGCGTTATATTGCGCATCTACCTGCAGCGGGTGAGATCGCACTGTTTGACAGGAGCTGGTATAACCGTGCCGGGGTAGAAAGGGTAATGGATTTCTGTACCGAGGATGAATACAAAGAGTTTTTGCGTTTTTGTCCGGAATTTGAATGCTCGTTGGTGCGCTCCGGGATTGTCCTTATTAAGTACTGGTTTTCGGTCAGCAATATGGAGCAGGAACGGCGCTTTAAGGCACGTGCTTTAGAGCGGCATAAGTACTGGAAACTGAGCCCTATGGATATGGAGTCCAGGTCGCGTTGGAAGGAATACTCCAAGTGCAAAGATGAAATGTTTTTCAATACTGATATTCCACAGGCACCCTGGTACGTGGTTCCTTCAGATGACAAGAAACGGGCCCGGCTGAATTGTATCTCACATCTATTGAGTATGATCCCATATAAGGACTTGAAGCCTGTCGTTCCGAAAATTCCTCCACTAAAGGAAGGAAAAGGCTACAAACGTACGGCGATGCATACACAGACCTTTGTACCGAAAATATACTGAACTGCTTCGTCAGCGGGTATTGTTTCCAGATAGCCCTGTCATTATTTCTATCTGAACCTCTGCTTTCAGTTTTTGGCAGTCGTCGTCCGTGTCTGGGTATCCTGCAGGCCAGTCTAAATCTAATATCGTTTCTCATCGTAGCGTAGGTGTCTCTGGTCCTGTCCACATAGTCCTATTGATGTCGTTTTTTTGAAAAATGCCTCGACACTTCAAACTCTCATTAAACTTGCTTTTATTTTGATAAGTCCGCAATCCTGCCAGAATTTGACGACAGATTGCTTTCAACGTCGCTACTGACACAAGGAGTGATCTAAATCAATATTCTCCCGGTAATTACCAACTACTGTTTTAGTATATAGAAGTGTTTTTTGCTGGGCTTTTTTATCAGGTTTGCTGTTCTTGAACCCGAGAGTATGCTGTCAGTGACTTCAATTTTGACCTATGGGAAGACTGAAATGAGAAGCATAATTAGTGTATTTGGGCGATCTCCATTTATTCCATTGCAAATGCATATGGAGAAGGTGGCAAGTTGTGTTAAACGCATTCCGGAGATCATTGAAGCCTACCGACGTAAAGATAGCGATAAAGTAAATTCTCTCTCGAAGAAAATATCAGATCTGGAGTATGAAGCTGATCAGATAAAACATGATATTCGCGATAATTTGCCGCGCGGAATGTTCATGCCCATAGACCGGGCAAACTTGTTAAAAATTCTATCGATTCAGGACAGCATTGCCAATCGTGCTGAAAATATAGGAGTTCTGTTGACATTCAAGCAGGCAAAATCTGTTCCGGATTTTGATAAGGCTTTTGACAGTTTTTTGTCAAACAGTATTGAAACATTTGACCAGGCGAGAAATGTTATCGATCAACTAGATGAATTGCTTGAGACGGGCTTTGGTGGGCTTGAAGCCAAAACAGTCAAAAAGCTAATCAATGATGTGGCACGTAAAGAATACGATACCGACCTCGCCCTGCGCGAGCTGCTGCGAGTGTTACTAGCTAATGAAGATAAAATTTCCTATGGCGATTTTTTTCTTTGGACCAGGATTATTCGACAAATTGGTGGCATCTCGGATCGTGCAGATCGATTGACTGCAACGCTCAGAATGACACTCGAATCAAGTTAAAACAAAGCAATCAATCCTGACTGGATAAAGAAAGTATAAAATGGATGCACAAATAGCCATCATCCTGGTACTTGTTATCATCTTCGGGCTGTATATGGCCTGGGGTATCGGTGCCAATGATGTAGCTAATGCCATGGGCACATCGGTAGGTTCAGGTGCCTTGACTTTGCGCCAGGCTGTTATTGTTGCCGCCATATTTGAATTTGGTGGCGCGGTGCTGGTAGGTACACATGTTTCTGAAACTGTGCGTAAAGGCATAGTTGATCCTGCCCTGTTTGCCGGTGATGGCACTTCGTTCATGTTGGGTATGCTGGCTTCGCTACTTGCTGCAGGTGTTTGGTTGCAGATTGCTTCGTACAAGGGCTGGCCTGTCTCAACAACACACACGATTGTTGGTGCTGTAGTTGGTTTTGGTGCTGTTTACGGTGGTCTAAGTGCAATCCACTGGGATAAGGTCGGGATGATCGCTGCCAGCTGGATTATATCACCGCTTTTAAGCGGCACGCTTTCCTACATGATTTTTCGTTACCTGCTGCGCAAAATATTTCACGATCCCAGACCGCTTCGTTCGGCAAAGAAGTTGGCGCCGTACATCGTCTTTTTTGTATTCGTTATTCTGACCCTCACCCTGGTGTTCAAGGTACTGAAAAAAATAAACCTGGATCTGAACCTGCCAGCTGCTTTCGCGCTGGCATCGGCCGTGGCCCTGGTGGCAGCGCTGGTGACTGTCTGGCTGGTATCCAGAATACCGGTACAAAGCAATGAAGAAGCGAATGCCCATGATGAAATAGTGACCAATCCCGATGTTATTGAATCTCTGCAAAAGGCTGTAAAACATCTTGAGAAGGTACAAAAAATGGCGACCGGGGT
>JAJDEL010000244.1 GCA_029259835.1 Planctomicrobium sp.
GCTTCCCGGTTAACTAGTGCAGTGCCAGTCGTGTTTTGATGGATAACAAAGTTTGACGAGCACGACAACGGAGAGCGGTTTTCGTGTTGACGATCCATCACTTGAAGCCTGACAAGGCACTAGCTGACGAACCACCGCATCGAATGATTGGTCGCCGATTTTTCAAATTGCAACGTGTACGGATTGCAGAGCCAGCGTGCCAAGTGCCCGTCACTTCGTGGCATGAGCCAGCCGAAATCCCAGCAACCAGTACCGTAACCAAGGGGAATCGTTGGTCGCGTACGGACCACTGGATTTGCAGATGCCATGAATTGTTTTCGTTCAGTGTAATAGTACCCCGCACCCACATGCACGAACACTTCGTGCTCTAACGGAGTCTCCCCTGGTGAGGTAAGGTCGTTACAAAGATTGTGAATGGCGACTTTGACTTCACAGCCCTCGGAGAAGGCAGATACCAAAGCGTCTAGAGAACCCGTTTCGACACGCCCCTTGGCATCGTGCGAGAGAACTTCTTCCCACTCGTTTTTTACAAAATATCGAAAGTACTCGAAGTCGTAAATAAAGTTGGCACTGGGCGCATTTGTGTCAGCATCCCAACTTGCCAGTTCATGAAACTTGGGCATGTCGAGGTGATCGTCAATTGGAGAAGAGGCAAGCTTTCCAGAGGAAGGTTGTCCATCCAGATGGGGTCGAGCGATCGCTTGATGCCCATCTTGATTGTAGACAAAGAAAGACATTGAAGCCCGTGGCCCAAAACCGTCCGGCAAAGAGATGGGCATGCGAAGAGTTTCGATACCCGCAACCCAACGGTTGTCCAACAGGTATGTCACTCGAAAATCCATCACCTCGCGAATCATTTCGTTGCAGTCGGATGTTGTATCTATGTGTTCATTGTGCAGAAAACCGGTTCCCACTCGGAGGTCCGCACCAGCACTGATCGCCTCGCGTAGCGCAGTCTCGCTGCCTGCAACGTGCTGGCGTTGACGATCCTGTTCCAGCACACAAGTCCATTTATTCATCTGATGCCGATCTTGATTTACTGGCGACCTATGATCGCTCGGTTCGGTTTTGACCATTTTATTTTAACGAGAAACACCGAATTCGACTTCCATTGATCTTTGGGGATTTTCTTGTAATTGCGGCGTTCACCGACGGTCACCCAAGACTCATGACTATTGATCTCGGCCGCCCCAAAGTTGCCAAGCAAGGCTCCCCGCTCCGGAACGATAATCTTCTCAGTGTTTCGAAGTACAATTAAACGCACAGGATCGATTTGGGCCATGAACAACGGTGCGCGGTGACGGACGACATGGTCATTATTCGCACCACGGCGCGTGTAGACTAGAAACAGGCCGTCGCTATGGCTGATCCAGTGCTGCTGCGTGTTGTAGCTTCCAAGATCAGTTCCATCATCAAATGTCCAGGCTTTAATGGGCGTAAAGTGCATCCCATCCTTACTGGTCGAAACGTAGGCTTTTAAATCGTTTCTGAGTGTCAAAAAATAACGGTTCTGAAATTTGATTAGAGAAGGCTCATAGAGACCGCGTTTGATGTTGAGTTGCAATGTGTTTCCCTGGCTCTGGAATTGAATTTCCGTGCCGTCAAATGTGCATCGTACGACTGTAACAGAGAAAGGAGTTTTGCTCGATTTTCCGTGATAGAACGGAAGCAGCAGTGTTCCATCGGATTCGACCAACCATTGCGCACACGCGCTGCATGCATAATCGTAATTTTCGTCCTCGGGCATCTGCAAAACTGTCCAAGGGCTCCACCTCCTAGTGACAGGATCATAAATCGCATACGCAGTTTGATGCGAACGCGTTTCGTCATCCAGTTGATGTCCTTTTTTGCTGTAGCGGACTTGCGTTCCAACGGCAATCACTTTTTGCTGCTGGGCATGCCAAACAGGTGTGACATCGGCCACTGCGATATCGACATCGTTGGTTCCTTTCGTCCAGCCAAGTTCTGGTGGTGCAACTGGTTTGCTCCATTGATGTGTCTCTGACGAAAACTGCATCCAACTCATTCCAGAAAAGTAGTCGGACACTGGTAGCAACTTCTGCAACGTCATCAACACCGCTGGCGATTGTGTCGTGTTTGAATTTGGAATCGCAGTGACACGCGGGTGAAACCAAGTGTGTTCGTTCGGTTTCGATTCCAGCAGCACCTCCTGCGAGATGGTGTATGCGAGTGCCTGTTCATATTCCGCGGCACTACCGGTTTTGGCTAGCAACAACAGGAGCACGCCAGTCAAAAAGGGAAGAACGAACTGTGATCGCTTGAAGGAACGCATCAGATTTTCTTTCAGTTGATTCATCGCACAATTTGAGAGTCAAAACTGGAGCTCTCAATTAAGCCACTTCAATTTTGAAGTACTTGCGTGAGATTTGAAAATCGTTGACGATGAGCTGTTAGGTAATAGAGCAGGAAACAACTTTGGGTGCCAGCCAACCCGTAGAACATAACAACTTGCCTGTTTGTTGTTGACTACTGATTGAGAAGAACGTGTCATTCCATTCGGAGATGGCCTTTGGACGTCATTGGATTCGTTCGCGATGACGGCTGTGACCTGCAACGTGGACTCGCTGACCTATCAGTTCGCGCCTCATCGGGGAACTTCTGTTCCCCATTTTCGAATGC
>JAJDEL010000245.1 GCA_029259835.1 Planctomicrobium sp.
GTTCATTCTCAGGACAGTACGAGACGGTTTGTTTTACCGGACTCTAAAAAACGGGCAAGTGAGGGGATGTTTGTAACGATTGAGTCTGATTTCAGCCTGAAATACTCATAGGACTTGAACAAGCGTTGCATGCGAATCAAGAGTGTTTTGTGAGAGTATCGCCAACTGGATTTAATGCAGACAAACGTTGGCGAATTGCACCTTGTCTAATGTTGGTTTAAGAGAAGGCGTAGCCCCTAGAAAGTTTTTCAATCGATTCCCTGAGGACTCAGTCTCAAAAACTCATCTCGTGAATCAAAATGCCATCTTCCCATGAATTGAGCTTCATTAGACACAGGCGACTGGCGAGTTGTGTCGGCACGGTTGAAAAGTTTGGTGATTCATTGCAGGCTATGTCGACTCCAACCGCTTCCTTTGTGTCATCTCTAAACGAAAGAAATAAACAGAGATTTTCACCTTAGCACCGAAGTTTTTGACATCCGTGTCATTCTAGTTTGAGTTACTGCTTGCGAACGGTCGTCGTGTTGAAGAAGATACAGACGCATGATTGTGACATTGAGACTGATATTATTCCTCGCGAATAGCGGGGTGAGGGTGTGGGATTGATTTGATGAGTAAATTACGGGGAGCTCTCGAAGATCCGGTGGCGATTGTTGGCATGGCGTGCCGATTCCCAGGAGCTGACGATCTTCAAGGATATTGGAATCTCATTTCGCGATCAGAGGATGCGATTCAAAAATTGCCATCCTCACGCTTTGATCCTGACCTCTATTTCGATCCCAACGAAGGTGTGCCTGGAAAGTCCTACGCTGACATCGGAGGGGTGGTTCGCGAACAGCCCTGGAATCGCGAAGACATTCTGCTTCCCGATGGTATTCGAGAGCAGTCGGATCTTGCCCATCTCACTTTGCTCGATGTCGTGTGTGATGCGATTTGTGAGGCGAACGTTGAATACGATCAACTCGCTCGCAGCCGAACTGGCGTGTATGTCGGTCATGCAAGAGGGACTCTGCGGGGTGCCGATCTGGCTTATTCATTCCACCTTCCAGAACTCCTGAATGAACTCAAACTTTCGAGGACGTTTTCCGGTCTGAATGAAGGAATCAGGCAGCGAGTGATGGACACGGTCATGGAACGTGTTCGCCAGCGATATCCGATCGATCTTGCTTCGGAGTCCAAGCTTGGTCCGAGTCAAGCATCCGGACTGATTTCTCAGACATTGAATTTGAATGGTCCGACAGCTTCAGTCGATGCTGCATGCGCCTCATCTCTAGCTGCGATGCACATGGCAGTCCAGGCATTACTGCACAATCGAATTCAAACAGCAATCGTGGGTGGGGCCTCTTACAGTAACTGGACCAGTATGGTTCTGTTTTCATGGGCGCGAGCTTTGAGTCGTAAAGGTTCTTATCCGTTTGATGCCCGAGCCGATGGTTTTGTCAGTTCTGATGGTTTCGGAGCGGTCATACTTAAGCGGCTCTCACAAGCCATCAAAGATGGCAATCCGGTAATGGGAGTGATTCGCGGTATTGGATTGGCAACAGACGGACGAGGGAAGAGCTTGTGGGCACCGAAAAAAGAAGGGCAGATTCTCGCAATACAGCGTGCTTACAAAGGAGGAGTTGATCCATCACTCGTGCAAAATGTTGAGGCACATGGCACTTCAACTCCAGTCGGAGATTCGACAGAGCTGCAAGCGCTTGCGGTTGCCTTTGGATCGCATATTGGGACAAATAAAATCCCTGTTTCAAGCGTGAAAGCAAACATTGGTCATACCCGAGAGACGGCGGGACTTGCCGGCGTGATCAAAACTTTGTTGGCAATGAAGCATGAACAGATTCCTCCAGCAGCGAACTACCAATCCCCAAATCCTGAAATCCCTTGGGCCGAACTGCCATTTTTTGTGCCAACTTCAAAATTGCCATGGCTCAAAACGAATGATGGGACACCACGCCGAGGGGTAGTTGATGCGTTCGGAATTGGTGGATTGAATGGTCATGTCGTACTCGACGATGGTCATTCAGCAATCCTGACTGCAAACAACAAGACTTCAGTTGCAGTATCACAAAGCCCTCTGGCAAGAGAGCTGAGTGAAAGATCTGTCGCAGACCCGATTGCCGTCGTTGGCATGGGGGCGATTCTGCCAGGAGCGAGAACGATCAAAGCAGTGCGTGAGCTTTTCCTGTCCAGACGAGATCCAAAGACGAACGTTCCGACAGATCGATGGGCCACGAGTTTATTTGATCAAGTAGCTCAAGCCGATCAGTCTGCGGAGAACCTGACAGGAGGTTTTCTTCAAGATTTTGAATACGACTGGCGGAAAAATAAAATTCCACCGAATCAGGTCAAGAACGCGGACCCAGTTCAATTTATGGTTCTCGATGCGGCTGAACAGGCACTCGAAGAACTCTTGTCAAATTCGATCGAGTTTGACCGACAAAGCTGTGCAGTTGTAGTGGGAAGCGAGTTTACAAGTGACTTCGGAATTCAATTAACGAAAGGGATGAGAATTCCGGAATTCCGAAAAGAGTTGGAAATTGCACTGCAAGATTTTTCCGTCGATGATTGCGACATCAATGCTATCTGCGATGAATACACCCGCACTTACATTGGCAACTGTGCCGCTCTGCATGATGAAACCGGAAGTTACACCAGTAGCACTCTCGCTTCGCGAATCTCCAAGACTTTTGACCTGATGGGCGGGGCTTATGCTGTTGACGCCGCCGGTTGCTCATCTATGGCTGCACTGAACGCAGCTATTGATCAACTTCGATCAGGCTGCTGTGACACCGTTCTCTGTGCTGGTGCACAGCGTGCAATGGATGCTTTGGTGTTTGGCGAGCTAGCAGCCAAAGGTCGTCTTGCTTCAGATCCTGTGCAACCAGCATTTGGCACAGATGCCGCTGGATTTGTTCCTGGTGAAGGAGTCGTCGTCTTAATGTTGAAACGACTTTCAGATGCAGAAAAGGATGGCAATAAGGTTCACGCAGTAATCCGTGACATTGGTGTTGCGAACCATCCAGATTCAACAGGCGAGGCTCTCAAGAACGCGATTGAATTATCTCTCAATGAGAGTTCGATCGCACCTGAAGATGTTTGTATCGTGAATGCCGCCGGATTTGGAATTCCGGCCATAGACGAAACCGAGGCTGCCGGATTGATTGAGTCTTATGGTGTCCTTGCCCGCCGCGAGCCACTCCTGATTGACACAGTTATCGATCAGATTGGATATGCTCCTGGAGTCACGGGAATGGCGTCTCTTCTTAAGATGATTGTCACACTCAACGAAGGCACGGTCACAGGATCGAAACGTGGAACTGCGATGGGCATGTTTCGTGATAACAATTGTCGCTGTCAGCCAGTCGCTAACTCTCAACAACTTCCGTCTCCATCAACGGAACGATCTTTGTACGGTGGGGTCAGCAATTTGGATTTAAGTGGTCAGGCTTACCATGTGGTCATTGAATCAGCGCCGTCTAGGACGTCCACCAAGAATCAATCGAGCGCGTACAACCGTATTGCACGAATCGGTGCCGCGAC
>JAJDEL010000246.1 GCA_029259835.1 Planctomicrobium sp.
TTCCAGCCGGTCGAGTTCATCGATCAGAGTGCCGATCAGAGCGTCGGTGTAACTGACGCAGGCGTAGTACCCATGAATCAGATTGCGGGCAGCTTCATTCGAGACTGGGCCTTTGGCAGGAATTCCGGCGTAGGCGCGTAACTCGCCGGATGAGTGAATCGACCCCTTCGGAGCATTCTCGGGAATATGATAATTCTCCGGAAGTTGAATTTTCTCGTGATCGTATAATTCCCAGTATTTCTTTGGTGCGATGAATGGGAGATGCGGTTTGAAGAATCCGACCGCAAGAAAGAATGGTTCATCTTTGTCCTTCAATCGTTTCAAGTCGGCAATGGCCCGCTCCGCAAGAACTCCATCGGCGTAAGCGTTATCCGGGACATCTGCCGACTCCCACGCCGGTCCTCGTTTTCGCTTCCCTTGCTTCTGCCGTTTTTCGTGCAATGCGTAGTTATCAGGTTGGCGATACCATGGAATTCCTTGCGGTCTCCATGCTGGTTCTGACCAGCCTTCGGAGTTGTCGTCCGGATGATGGAAAATTTTCCCTAGCGACAGCGTGTTGTACCCATTCTTTCGGAAATGGGTATTAAGAGTCGTGATGCCTTTGGCGTCTCTCTCGGCCCATGCCAGATAGTTGACGAAGCGATTTCGTGCAGGCCGGATTCCAGTCATCATGCTGGCCCGCGACGCACCACACGTGGGGACCATGCAGTACGCCCGCTCAAACAGAACGCCAGATGCAGCAAGTCGATCGATGTTCGGAGAGTGAATCTGTTGTTTCCCGTAACAGGCCAGTTCCGGTCGCAAATCATCCACCGCAATGAACAACACATTAGGACGCTCAGCAGCAATGGTCTCTGCAGAAAAGATAAGAACGAGTAGAGACAATATCAATCGGGGCATCATCAAATATCCTGAGAGCTTTGAGTCAATTTTCAATACTGGAGGATAAGAGGAGTCTGTCCAAAACGAAAGCCCGCTCGATAGATCTACACCGAGCGGACTTGGGGTTATTCTCTAAAAATACTGGTGTCGGATGACACCGTCAAAAGCAGCCTTTCTTGAGACAACATTTCTTAAAGCGTTTGCCAGAACCACAAGGGCAGAGATCGTTCCGTCCCAGCTTTTCTTCCAGAACTTTGTCGCCGTGAACGACTCGCACGCCCCGCTTCACCTGCGTTTCGGACGGGAATCCTCGACGGCGTTTACTCATCGTCTCAAAAAAATGGCTGTTCGCTGAATTGTTCTCGATCTGAATGTCGCATGACGCACCTCCTTTTCTAATGACAGTGTTTAATCACAGACACGGTTCAACGACGGACACGAAAATTCAATGAAAGTTCGTTCTCAACTCATTCATTGACGTTGAAAAGCAACAAAAACTCTTGAGTGCAGGACAGGGACATCAATGAAGTGTTGAAGATTCTATCCGTTGTTTCGCTTGACTCGCCGCCTCTCATTGACAGCGTCGGCCCAGGCAAAAGAATCCAGGCCACCCAAGTGGCTTGCGACCTTGGAAAATCAACCTTCGCGACCTTTAATCCTTACTTGACAAAAAAAGGTCATAAAGATGTTATGTCGCCTATTGAGCCGCCGCTTGACGCATAGTTTTCTCGGCAGCCTCGTACCCTCTGATCATTTTCAAGTCGAAATCACGCTCTCGGTGTCTGGACGGCGTAGTGTAGATGACTTTATGTCGTACAACGATGTCTATCGGTGTCTCGCCGTCGTTGTTCTTGAAACTGACGTCAGCACCAGCCTGCAGGAGTAGCCGAAGTAATTCAATCTCACCAGGATGCCACTTGACGAGGTCGTGGAGTGCTGTGTCACCGTCTTCGGCAACAGTGCCGACCTTGGTGTTGGCAGCAATGAGCTGCTTCGCGGACTCAGTGTGTCCTCCATCACAAGCGTAATGGAGTGCTGTTCGCCCATCATCCCCAACCGCATCTACGTCCGCGCCGTGCTCAAGAAGTAAGGCGACGATCTGCGTGCGGTCGCCTGCGGCTGCGAGATGTAATGGCCGTTCACCGTAGTTGTTGGTCATGTCAATTGCAGTCGGATCAGAGTTGAGGAATGCCTGAACCTCCTTTGGATCGTGGTTCTTTCTACTGACTGCATCAATAATGTCCGCACTTGGCTTCCGTGGAGTGCGAGTGCACCCGTGGAGCAGCGAGCCGGCGAATATCAGCAATACAGGGAGCAGGATACGCATGTTAGCAACATGACTTAGTGCTAGACAGAATTCAATTCTGTCTAGCACGGTGAATATCAAGGATATTTCACTTCAAAGGCAGAACTACGGCCCCGAATGTGTGCTTGAGCATAGAACTTTCGTCGGCAGAATTCAATCACCGGTTAGGTTTCCAAGGATTGCTGGAGGGAGCGGACGTGCGTCGAAGATATTGGATGATTCGCAAGCAACTCGTCCTGAGTCAACGACCGCTTTCTATTCAGCCAAGACGACATATCCTCCAAAGTTTGGCTCCATTTCTGGGAGTTCGTACTCTGGCATGCCGACAGGTTGCGCCGGAGCGACATGTCTCATCGGGAGTAAAACTTCTTCCCCATTGAAGAGGCCAGAGACAACCGCTGGACCATGAAAGTTTCGAGCGCTGACAATGCGAAATTTTTGTCCCTTCTTCAAAACATCCTTCAAATTAACGCTGACTTCGGGTTTGCGGTCCCAGTTAAACACAACCACGTTGGCGCGTCCCGGTTCGTACAGGTTTGGGCGAATGAATACATTCACTCCTCGAGGGTGACCGTCATGAACCTGTGCGTTCGCATCGAAGCCTCTCTTTTGCCACTCTTTAAGAAAGAGAGCGTTCCGCTCTTTGCCCAGTAACAGGGAAAAAAGATAGTGCTTCGGCTGCGTATTGTAGTACACGTTTCTGTTGATTTTGTGATTCTCCAGTGAATCCCCTTCGTTCTGGTAAACGGTCAGGACGGGCCATCCACCGATCACTGTGTTTTCCTCAAAGACCAGGCGATCCTGGTAAAA
Source organism: Planctomicrobium sp. (assembly GCA_029259835.1). GTDB lineage: Bacteria > Planctomycetota > Planctomycetia > Planctomycetales > Planctomycetaceae > Thalassoglobus. The sequence goes on from JAJDEL010000246.1 coordinate 2,999, forward strand.
CAGTCTCAACCCAGTAACGTAATTATTGCGAACTGTGACATCTTTGTTTTTTGCTGTTGATGAGGACCCAATTTGGAGACCTCCGTTGTAAACCATATTGTCCTCAACAAAGACGTCCTCCAGAGGCGCTCCACCTCCTACCAGAATGCCTGTTGTTTGCCCTCCCGGTTTTTGCAAGCATCCATTATGGAAAACGGCGTTGCCTGAAATTTGAAAACCTTTCAGGAAAGCATTACCAGAACCGTAGACATGCACGCCGAATCCGAACTGCTGGAAGATCATATTGTCCTTGATGATTTTGATCGACTCTTTGTTCTGAGCATAGATACCATGACCATGACCGCGATCAGGACCTCCCCAGCCGTTGTTGTAGATCATGCAACCATAAATCTCGCCCCCTTCGGCTTCCGACCAGCACCCGAAACCCGAACCAAGGTCATGCACGAGCAGATTGACAAACTGCAAGTGGGAGCCACGACATTGGATGCTACCTCGCTGGAGATCGCTCGGCCACGACCCAGCGATCTTCGTCCGTCTTTGGGGATTCGTACAGGTCACTTCAAAATCCTGAAAACGTGTCCAGGCGCCGTAGCACAGGAATGTCGTTCCGAGTTGAGGATGAGCCACAAGTTCAATGACGGCGCGCTCATGAGGAATTTGACGCACGACGATTCGAGCGTCTTCTCGTCCCTTGAGTTTGCTTTGGAAGCTTCCCTTGTATTTCCCACCATGCAGCCAGATCGTATCTCCTGGTGTTACTGCGGTGGGATGTGCGAGCGCAGATGTTAGATCCCACGGATGCTCACGGCTTCCATCACCTGCAAGTGTCCCGACAGGTGAAACATGAAATTCCTCAGCCACTACCGATTTTACGCCCACCAGTACGATGAAGCTGACAGCTAAGTTTGTAGTAACAAAGAAGAGACGCTTCATCTTTATCCTTACCAGCGAATGTGAGGTCGTCACAAGCGTCTACTTGAGACCAATTGCTTTTTGGTTTCTAATAATCTTCGAGTGATTTCACTCAAAGGCAGAGTAGAGGATCTAATGTAGGTTTGAGCATAAATCTTTCGGTAGATGAATTCAATTGACAGTTTGGTTTCCGAGAAGAACAGGTTAAGAGAGGAGACGTGTTGCAGCGGTTGAGGGTGAACTGTTTTGTGGTTATCACAATACCATCTTCTTCGTCGTGTCTCCGAGTGACCTGGCACTGAATTGCCGTCATGACGATCACTTGCCACAATGGATGGAGATCCTTATTTCATCACCTTCCTTGAGCGGTTGACCATGGATATAAAACGAATGCGGTTCACCTCGTACCGAATTGTACGCGGTTGTTTTGTTCTGACAACTTTTGTTTTATGCCTCTTGCCGCCGGCTACAAAAGCCGACGACTGGCCGCATTGGATGGGGCCGCAACAGGACAACGTCTGGCGCGAAACCGGCATCTTGGATTCGTTTCCAGAAGGGGGGCCGAAGGTGCTTTGGCGGGCGCCGATTGCAGGCGGTTACTCTGGACCGAGCGTTGCTGGTGGAAGAGTTGTCATCACTGATTATGTGACTTCCGACAATGTGAAAGTCGACAACTTCCAGCGCGAAGAATTCAGCGGTAGCGAACGTGTATTGTGTTTGAATGCCGAGACAGGCAAGTTGATCTGGAAGCAGGAATACCCGGTCAAATACACAGTCTCATATCCCTCTGGAC
>JAJDEL010000247.1 GCA_029259835.1 Planctomicrobium sp.
TGCTTTCTCACTTCAACTAGTAGATAGTGTCGTCTTCCGGAGCGCGATGAAGCCCATTAGTCTCCCGTTTCTTTTTGAAGCTTGCCCCTATCGCTGCACCAATAGCCAAACCTAATGCAACGCCCGCTCCTACATCACCAAGGGCACTACCAATTGCTACGCCAAAAATCAGGCCGATCCCCGCATAGTGTGCGACCGGGTCATCTGCTTTTTCCTGGATTCCCATTTTAATTCTTCCTCTTCGACAAGCGTTCGGAGATCGAGAAAACGTCCACGTTTTTCAAATTGTTTTACACTGCTCGAATTGCAGAATGGAGCCCCATGCTCATAAATATGACTCTGAATGATCATCGAAGTCTTCTTCATATTTGATGAATCGAATGGACATGGGGTATTCCCAAAATTCACCATTGGCGGCCTTGATTGCCCCGATGATTGGGAATACGAAGCTCAGAATCCCAAAGACGAGCAATCCTAAAAAACCTACCATAACGAGAGTGAGGATCCCCGAAATGACAAGAAAGACGACGAGTGTGATGAGCCAGTTGAGAATTGCGACGCCGTGTCGATCCGCGTCTGGATTCTTCTCTTTGCTAACCACCCACATCACGACAGGAATAACAACACCAGCACCACCAGCGAAATTGAGAAGCTGTGAAAGGTGCATCAGCATGCACCAGGTCTTGGACTCAATCCCGAAGACTTCATTCGGGTTGGCGGCAGGAGATCCTGCATCTGAGTTTCCATTTCCATGAATGACGCGGGCCTTCGCTTCCTGGAACTCCTCATTTGTCAAAGTTCCATCTGCCCTGAGGTGCTCGAGCCGTTCAATTTCATCGCTGATACTCATCGTTTACTCATCCTAGCTTGCAGGTCTTTGCGCTATGTCTCCTCAAGTGCTTCGTCTTTGCTCTGAGTATCTTAGTAGATTTTCACGTTTTCTGTACCTTTTCCCAGCAGACGGTCCCAGCCCGTCTTTTCTCTCTTCAATTGCACTCAGTCGGAGACACTTGAGGTCTCTTATGGCAAACCGTTGCAGTTCCAGATTCTCCAGAATTAATAAAAAAGCCGCTTCTCAGAAGAGAAGCGGCTTTGACAAGTCTGTTTTGAATTGGAACTGTTAGTTACCAAATTTCTTACTGGTTTGTCCTGTGGAGGTGGCTGCTCCACGGTTTCCTCGGTCGCTGCGGAAACGTTGTGATGTTTGTCCACTGGAAAGACGGTTTGCTCCGAGAACTTCATCAGTTCCGGTGCTGCGAGATCCTGCTTTCAGGTTGTACTTGCGATCTCCACCGGCGACAAACAAACGTTCTTTATTCTCGTAACCGATGTAGTTAAGGAAATCACGGAATGTGATAATTCTGATTCCCTGACGAAGTGCTGCCCTCTCCAGAGCGATTTTTTCATCGAACATCTTCTGAATTTCTTCCTGACGCTCATCAGTCCCAGGGATTTTCGATGGATCAGGGATATCTCCAACAACGAGGAATTTTGTTTTGACGGACATTTTCCGTCCTTCTGGCGATCGATTTCCCTGATCATCAATTTCGATTTCGACATCTGCTCCGGCGTTGGTGATGATGTCGTGCAGCAGTTCTCGATCACTTTTTCCATCGCCATCCATATCGAGAATCCCCATGAACGAAAAGAACTCGGTCGCTCCTGGTTCAAAGAGTGGGGAGTAGACCGGATCGCCTGCTTGGATCGGTCGGTCAAAGTCTTCCTGAATGATGCGACATTCAGCCAGATTCCGATTCGTGATTTTCGTCACTTCGACTTTTGCTTTAATGTCTTCCGAGCCTCGGCCGACACCTCGATTATTTTGGGTGTAGACGCTAAAGGTGACTTGCGGACGAAGGTAATCTTTACTGCCGATATTGATCCAGACGCGCCGAGTGACGTTATCAACTCGGACGATCGCTCCATCAGGCTTATCGAAGCTCAAGTTTTCGAGAGCATTGAGATCGATTCGCAAAGTTTCAATCGCTTTTTCGAGGAGGGCGATTTCATCACTGAGGCTACGGCGGACACGATTGAGTTCATCGCTGATTTGCTCTCGGGCAACTCGTTCCGCAGCCAATTCCTGACGAGTTTTTTGAATTTCACGATCTTTCTCGGCAATTTTTTCGGTCTGGTCGGTGACAAGTTTCTGAAGTTGTTGCTCCGAAGTTTCCTGAGTTGTTCTCAGTTGCTCAATCAGATTCGTCATCGCTGTCTTTTCAGCTTGCAGGCGAGCCGACACATCTTGCACACTTGTGTTTCGTTGCTGGCTCTGCTCCTGTGTAGCTTTCAATGCAGTAGCCATTGATTGGACCGTTTTCACAACAACAGGGCTAGTCGGACTCGGTTGAACTTGATCACGACCATAGGTGACCAAATCTTTTTTCGCAGTGGCGACGACAGAGTTTTCGTCATTTCCACCTGCCCCGACTTGCTCCAGACCTTCATACCCCAAGAGTGTTTTCAGGGCGTTGATGTCATTGAGATTGTTGTCGATCGTTGTCCTTGCAGATGCAGCTTCATCTTCTTTCACTTTGAGCTTTGCAGCAGTTGCCGTCTGTTCTTGTACACCGAGATAGAACAGCAACATGAAGATGAGCGTCAACATCACGAAGAAGACGAGTGAAAAGTGTACTGCTGTCGGTTTTGAACCTGCCATCAAAGTCCCCTTTGGAACAATCGCAAAATGGATTAGTGCCGTGTCTGGTTGAAGTGGTCACGATCCATGTAACCGAAGAAGTCAATAAGTGAAGAGGTCTCATCTTCAAAACGAATGATCCACACAATTCTCAATTTCAAATTTGTATGATCTCAATTGAACATGACAAATAGAAAACCGATTAGACATTCTGAAACATTCCGAGTGAGTGAATCAAAAACCTACTGCAGAACAGTCTTCTTCATTTATGTCGAATGAAACTTGACCGGACTTCAATTCAAATTGCCGAAGTCCGATAACCGCTAAATTCGAATGAACTCATGCGCGAAACGAATGAAGATGGCGTTCAGGATATTGAAGCAATCCTCATCCGTTCAGTTTAAGGTTGTCTCGATACGAGTCAAGGAAATCCCGATTATTCCTGTTGACTCTTGGAAGACGGCAATTCTTTGATCCAGATATTCCGAAATTGCACGAGACTTGAAGCTGGTTTGTAAGACCCATCTTTGTTAATCCCCCCATGATGCTGAAATGCAATTGGACCTTTTGCAGGAATTTCCGGGAGTTGGGCGTTTTCCAAGACCATTTTGTTATTCAAAATCAGCGTGAGTCGGTCACCAATCATAATGATTTCGAACTGATTCCACTCACCAACGGGATTGTCAGCATTCACTTTGGGTGTTACGCCTGCGCGAATTTCGGGGTCGTTTTGATTATTCCGGTACCCGTACACTTCGCCAGATCCAATCGGCCAGCACCAAATATTCAGTTGGGCTTTGGAAGTTCCTCTTAAGTAAACACCTGAATCGGCGTTTGGACGCAAGATTGTCAGCTTCTTACCCGTTGCATCCGTGAGGTGAGAACCATCTTCGAGGACAATCGGCGTTGCATAGAGACCGGACGTTTTCTTGATTCGCCAATCCAATTTCAAAATGAAGTCGGCGTACTCGTTTTCTGACCAGAGATTCTTATCTCCAGTCGCCTCGGTATCGGCGTTGTAATCGATGACACTATCCACAACTTTCCAGTGACCATTGTCCCCTTCGGGGATTTTCCAACCGGAGAGATCCTTCCCATTGAACAACGAGACAAATCCGTCTTCGACTTCACCTTCAGCAAAGACAGGAAGAGGTGGAAGAATCAATGTTGAGACGGACCAAACAATGAGTAGAGCAATTCGCATCGGAGAAGCTTTCGTTTTATATGATTGTATTCAAGTGAAATTCCATCTCACACAAGCCTAACAACTCAATGGGATGCCTTTCAATTCTCCGGTCCTCTCAGA
>JAJDEL010000248.1 GCA_029259835.1 Planctomicrobium sp.
GATGAGTGAACAATTCCAGGAGTGCGTCGACTCCCACCGTCGCCATTTGAGACGTTCGCTTGAGGAGTGATCTCTCCGCCAGGTTGCGAACTTTGTTGACAGCGTCAGTGAGTAAATCGATTAACCAAAAGATCGTTTCATCGGCTCGATCTTCACCTAACCCTATGGCTGCCATTTGCCGCATCACAGCGTCTTCGCTCTCGACCATCGAATTCAGTTTTTCGCGGCAATTCTCGGAATCGGATCGACCAAGTGCCATCGCCGCTTCTTCGCGAACCACCCCTGCCCGGTCTGAATCACCGGTAATTTCAACAAGTGTCTGAACAATGTTTTCATCGTGAATCGAGCCGAACTGTTTAAGCCGGTCGCGCACTTCATCAATCGATCCGTCCAGAAGATCATTTTCGCCAGTCGTCACTTCGTCTCTCCCAGAGCGCCGCTCTTTCGAAAACTCTCAACATGAAAACTCATGATTCGGTCGCCGATTTTCTCATACATTCTTTGCGAACTGTGTGGAATGTCAGGGACAATTATGAACTCGTGCACAATGCCGAGGCTTCGCAAATGCTGGCTCCATTCTTTATTCGCTTCGTGATTGAAATCTTTCGATCCCACGGAAATGAGAATTCGCATTTTGGGAGCGTCATCTCTTTCAGAGTATCGTTTCGCGAGATCCCAAGTATTGTTCCAGGGAGGTGAGATCGTCAGATTTGGACTTTCAGCCCCATTGCTCTCGCTGATGCGTTTCTCATGCTGATGACCTCCTCCCAAAGGAGCTGCCGAGCAGAACAGTTCCGGATGTTTGAACAAATAACGCCCTGCACCGCGTCCACCTTGTGAGAAGCCTTCGACTGCACGACCATTTCGATTTGCAATCGTGCGGTACGTCGTATCGACATGCTGAATCAATTCTAGAAATGCCTGCTCACCTTTGAACTCTCCGTGATCGTAATGACTGAGCTTGCCACCATTTGGAAAGATGTAAATCAGCGGCGGGATCGTTCCGTCCTTCATTGCTTTCTCAAAGAACGTCGCCATTTTGATGGTCTTTGTTTCACCACCAGGTCTGCCGCCGTGCAACCAGTAGACAACAGGATAGCGTTGTTTGCTCTTATGATACCCTGGTGGAAGCAGAAAGCAGTAACCAACTTCTGTCTGATTGGCTTGACTGTGGAACGTGGCATGTTCCACCGACTTCGGTGCATTCGCAGGCAGCGCGTTCACCCATTTGAACGCGGCAGGCTTCTTCGCTTTCTTCGCCGGCTGTCCAAACGAATTGAGTGAATACAACGAAACGAGAATGAGTACGATAAAATAAAATTTCCGCGACATGGATTGTCTCTGCTTTGCATTGAAAAAATAAAACGCTACGAAAATTTATTGACTTTGCAATTGTGCTTGGGCAGACATCAACACCGCCATCTGCCGTTGCCCAAGTCGGACGAGCGGTCGTTTCGACTTGATGAATTGTAACGCGTCGTCAACAGTCTGGAAATCACCGCGATGACGCAGGAGTGCAGCGGCAAATAGCCCGGTACGTCCGTGTCCTTCTGCGCAGTGAATGTACAAATTCCCTGGCAATCGTGAAGTCGTCTCAACCCATTCACAAAGTTGTTCGCAGGTCGGGACGAATCCATCGAGGATTTGAAACGAGTGATAAGAACCCGCTCTCAACCTCTTGGGTTCCGTGAATTCACACGTCAGGTCGACCACGTGGTCAATGTGCGCAGGAAGTTCATGTGATAGCAATCGGCGACCCATGAAGATGTTCTCTGTGAGTTGATTGTAAGCAGCTTCACGTTTGACCAGCCGAACGGTGTACCAGACTGACCACGAGAAGAGGAGATAAGGCAACAGCAAGAGCATCGTCACAGGTGAAAGAATCCCACGCTTTGATTTGCCATACACTCGCGGCCCGAAGTAGAAATATCCTGAAGCAACTATGGCAAAACTGAGAGCGGGCCAGAGAAAGAACCATTCACCTCGATTCTTTGCAAGAATAGCAAAGAGAACCGAGGCAATACTGAACATGGTTCCGTATTTCATTTCAGATCACCATTTGTGTTTTTTCGTGTCGGTTCAGACTCAGTCTGTTGTTTGCCTCACATTTGAAATGTGCGGCTATCTGGTACGTTCGAAAGCTCCCTAAACGCCGCCCCAGTCGAGTCTGTAGACGCCTTTGTTTTGGAAGCCGACGATGGCCCATTCTCCGAGCGGGTCGCAAACGAGGTCGACGATTTTGTCGTCGACGGTTGTTGACCAGAGAAGTTCGCCGTCTGCATCGAGCCAGATCAGCTTCCCTTCAACTGTGCTGGCGATCAGTCGTTGTGGTTCATAACTGACGGCGATGCGGTTGACCGTGCCATCGAGAATGTAAGACCCAATCGATGCTCCGTCGCCGTCAAAGGCTTCGACACCATGTCCAAAACTGGCGAGATAGACGAGATCGCCATCGCCAGTGATCTGTATTCCACCGACATTCGACCAGTTCTTCTCTTGCCAAATTTCCGCACCTGACAGATTGTGGCAACAGATCAAACCATGTTCGGCGACTCCGAAAACGATCGGTTCACTGGGACAGAATTTCAAAAATGCAAGTGGACGGATCGTTTCGAACTGGGCAATCCGCCGCTTGCGTTCGTTGTAGAAGACATTACGACCGTTCGACATTGCCACGGCAATGTGATTCCCAAAAGGAGAAATTGCGACCGCCAGTCCAACGTCGGGGAGATTGATCGTATGAATCGTTTTCAAGTCACTATCAAAGCGGAGGACAACATCATCTCCTGCGATAGCGGCTCCAAATCGTCCATCGTCACTCCAACCCAACGCAAAGATTGCATCGTGGACGTGATTGAGCATGACGATCTGACCATGACGATCTATTTTCGAGATCGTTCCGGATTCGTCCGCCATAAAAAGATCACCACTCTCGCGTGCGAACGCCAAAGTGGTGAGTGCTCCATCGGTTCCGATGGCCCATTTGACCTGAGGACCAAGTCCTTTTCCTTTCAACCAATTCGGCTTTGGAGAAGGGCTTGCGCCGCCTGAATCGTTCATATGTTATCGTTTGGTGAATTCCTGAGTCGTTAGCACTTGCAGGGCTGCCTGAAGGTCAGGGTCGTTCGGTAAGTCGACATCGCCCAGCGGACGGTTCTTAGGACCGTTCTCGACAATGATATCAGGTTTCAACCCCACCTTCCCCCACGAATCACCATTTGGAGAGTAAAATTTTGCCGTTGTGAGACGAATGCTGGTCCCAAAGCGGGCATCGAAAATCGTCTGCACGCTCCATTTTCCGAAAGAAGTTCGACCAACGATTTTTCCGCGTTGATGATCCTGAATCGCCCCAGCCACGATTTCACTCGCTGACGCACTCGAACCGTCGATAAGGACAGTGAGGGGCACATCCCAAGTCCCAGGTTGGTGAGCACGAAACGTTGCCGATTGATCTGTCGCTCGCCCACGAGTCGAGACAATCACTCCTTCGGCGACGAATCTGTCAACAACTTCGATGGCGACGTTTAACAGTCCGCCGGGGTTTTCTCGAAGATCCCAGACCAGAGATCTCATTCCCTGATCGCTCAGTGATTTTAGTGCCGCGTCTAATTCTCGAACGGTGTTCTGTTGAAACCCGGTCATCTGGATATACCCAACACCGTTTTGCGTGTCGACAATTTTTGCAACAGCAACACTGTTCACTTTGACTGCACGACGGTTGCAGGTGACTGGGAAAGGTGATGTCCCTTCTCGAGTGATCGTTAAGTTCACTCTCGACCCTGGTTTGCCAGCAAGCAGCTCAGCAGCTTCTTCTGTCGACATTAAACGGCAGTCTTGCCCATTGACACCTGAAATGAAGTCGCCACGTTTTAGTCCTGCTTCAGATGCAGGGCTGTTTGGCAGAACCTGTTCCAGGGACATGCCTGAGCCGATTTCGCCTTCCATCACAATTCCGATGCCGACAAACTCACCTTTGATGTTTCCATTTAAATCTTTACGACGGGTGGGAGTGAGGACGTTGCTGTAATCGTCCAGGCAATTACAGGCACCGAAGGTGTACTCCATAATTACTGAACCGCATTCGAGTCCAACTTGCTTCAAGCAAAGTTCGCAAACTTCGCTGACAACTTGTTGAGCAGCGAATCTGTGTGGGACTGATTTGTTCCAGTATTGTTCATACAAAGTTCGCCGGAGTTGTTCGATTTTTTCGGGCGATGCTCCGAATAGATTTTCATCAATGAACTTGTCATTTCCCAGAGCCAACCACAGGCTTTCCGTACCGTGCGCAACAATTGTGCTCACGCTGATTGGGTCAACAAAATAGCCTTGAACGTTTGTCAGCACATCGTCGTACAAACTCAGGGCTGCCTCACGTGACATCGGTTTCAATGTCGTCTTGAAGCTGGCATCGAGATAGCGTCGGTCGATGGAATAATTGAATCGAGATCGACGTAAGCCGAGCTGCAATGATTCGTCTTTGTCCCACTTTTTCAAAGCAGAACGGTAGATCCGAATCGCTTCCCTCCAATTCTTCTCCTGCTCGAGGACCATTCCATTCCGCAAAGCCGTCTGAGGGTCAACAGGAACAGAGTCCGATGCGACAGAACTTGCAGACGAGACGTATGCAAACAGCAGAGTGGTAATGACAAGCAGACGCAAACGAGATGCACGGTACTGCTGGACGATGGCAAAACCCATCGTGTCCCCCTTTTTGAATCGTAGTCACTCGGTCAGCAACTACTCGACAACTGGACTGCATCCGTGCATTGGTGAAGCCGACACGCACCGACTTCAAAATGATTACTTGAACCTACTCCAAGATGCGCGCAGAGGCAAAAATCATCAAGCATCAAACTTGACTAAAATCTTCTCATCCAGTGTTTTTTTTGAAACATCGAGGGTTTCGTTCGATTTCGAAGAGTTTTTGACTTGCTCAGGTCCGGTAAAAGAGAGAATACGTGCGATCTTTTAAATTGACACACAACTGCCTGTTGTGCTTCGAAACGTGCGTTCTACCTCGCTACAATTCCATTGAGTGGTAAAACCTGAACACCATCGGGTGGGTTGCGTCAATGATGAAGGGGCTAATGATGGAATGTGTTCTTTGGTTCACTCTCGCTTCTCTCATCAAAGTGATTTTGAGGTTGTGTTTCGCATGTTCATTCTTTTTCGTTTGGGGCTGTGGCAAACCGGCAACTTCACCAGTTTCGAACTCAGGCGAAGTGTCAGTACCGAAGGATGGCAACTCTCTCGAATTGGAGACCTCTTCTGACCGGCTGACCAGTGTGACAGCGGAAGGCCTACCGAGCGGTTTGCAATTGAACGGTCGTGTTGAATGGTATCATTCGCAATTCACGACTCTTGACGGCATTGTTCTTCCGCCGAAGCTGAGGATGTTACTGGTCTTAGATGAGAGTAACGAAAGAGAAATTGTTGCTTATGGAAACCTTCGCCTGAGTAGCTCTAAAACTGACTCCGGACGCCTCAAACTGGCACATGGATATCCTGCTGAGCGACTTGCGAGTGGACTGATTCCTCTTGATCATTTCCTGTTGTGGAAAAATCGGTCTCGAAATGAAACGGTCATTCCAATTGACTTTTTATATCCACTCGGAGATCCGAAATCTCTTGCAGAGTTGAACGGAAAACTTTCGCTGGTGACAGCAGGGGCAAGTTCAGCTGAAACGATTTTCGATCTACAGTCATTGATCGGTAATGACACTCCAAATGCCAAAATGCCGCCAAATGGTGTCGAGATTCACTTGTTGCCACCAGAATACGAAGGAGCATCCAGTTCAATCGCTCTGATTTTCACCTCGAATGCCATCATCTCGGACGCGCATGTTCTTGATAAAAAAGGGAACCGTCTCAAAGAGACTTGGGCGGAGTTGAGTCGACTCTTCGATGGTCGGACACGCATTGTTGTCGCGTCCGATATTGATCCGCTGACGGAAGAATGGCACCTTCAATTCATGCGGCACTCAGAATTGATTCAATCCGAGATCGACTTTGACTTTCGAAATTTATCGATCTCGACATTAGATCAGGAAGTTGCCGAAGAACAGAAGCGACTCGTCCGGTGGTCGCAGTCTTCAAAGAAATCTGGCGTACCTCAAGATCATCACGTTGAAGCAAAAGTGAGATGGAGCAACATCACCTCTATTGATGAAAATGGAAATCAAAATTCCAAGCCGCTGAAGATCCACGTTGACATCATCGGTCGCAGAGCGGCGAAAACGGTTGGGTTTGGTCGCCTGAATGTAGATTCAGCAGTTGCTGCAGGAGAACAACTGATTTCAATCAAGGAGGAAAATGCCACATACAGCGGACCACACGATGGGGTCGTTGCCTACGATCCTTTGGGGTTTTTTCCACAAGCACCGGTGGATGGAGCACGAGTGGTGTTTCAGTTTCAGCCAATGAGAGACGGCGTACGATCAATCGATGAACTCACCGGTCGCTGCACTCTCTTAACGGCGAAGTCTCAGCAGAGTTTCATCATCGAAGACATCATGCAATCTCTGGATCAAGCGATTGAACACCCGGTCTTAAAGAAGCACAACATTACGTTGATCCCAGAAATGTTCGGCAGCGGCTTAAGCATTCCGGTCAAAGCGGAAAACGTTCTCGCGGTTCAGGAAATCGCTGCAATCGATAAAAGCGGTGGCGCGTCGCGAAGCGTTTACTGCGGCAGACAGCAGTTCAATGGTCGAACGGTGTTTTCGATCACTGGTCAAAGCAAATTACCAGAAGTGATTCCCGTCCGCATCACAATCAACGAAGGTCTGGAAGAGATGACAGTTCCGTTTTCTTTCAAAGATCTCCCCATTCCTTTAAAGCCGAAGGATGTGAATGCTCCTCGGCTGAAAATCAAATCGTCATCGCGTTGAAGCCGCCGTCGACAACGATATTCGCTCCCGTTAAAAAACCACCGGCGTTGTTCGCAGCCATGAGCAGAATCGCCCCTGCAAGTTCCTCCGGATCGCCAAAGCGGTCCATCGGTGTGTGTGTCATGATACTTTCCACACGGTCCGGTGTGAGAACTTTTCGGTTTTGTTCAGCCGGAAAGAAACCAGGCGAGATCGCATTGACTCGAATGTTTTGCGGAGCGAATTCGCGAGCCAAGTTTTCCGTTAAGTTCAGCACGGCAGCTTTACTGGCTGAGTATGTAAAAACACGAGAGAGTGGTTTGATTGACGTCAGCGAGGCAACATTGATAATCGCACCAGGTGTCTCGGAGTCAATCATATATTGCCCGAGAACCTGACAGGCTGAACGCAAACCAGTGAGATTTACCTTGAAAATTCGATCCCATTCTTCGTCGGTGATTTCCATGAATGGCGTCGCCGAATTCGTGCCAGCACCGTTGACGAGGATGTCGCATTTCCGGTCGTTGGCTTTCAAATCCGCTACAAGACTCTGTAGCTCATCTCGATTCGTCGCGTCGGCTTTGTAGAATGTCGCCCGATCATTCCAGCGGTCTGTCACAACTTTTCCAGCTTCTTCATTGCGTCCCACGACATAGATGTACGCTCCCGCCGCAGCGAGAGCATCGCAAATTGCCCCGCCGAGAACACCGGTCCCGCCAATCACGACAGCCGTTTTTCCTTCAAGACCGAAGAGTTGGGTCAAATAGTCCGCTGGTATTTTTGATGTCACTGCTGAAGCTTTCCGAATGCAATGTGCGCAAGCATTTAAGGATTATTGAGATTCCAGCGCATAGATTACCTGATCCCGAAAAGATTGGAACCGACTGAAAGGAAGATCAGCTTCAATGTGACTGGATTGCGTGTTGCAATTCTTTTCGAGACGATACGAATCCCACTTTCATTTGTCATTCTATAATTTGCGTGGCTTGAAATGTCTGGCTGATCACTCTTGTAGGACAGATTTTCAACCTGTCTGGACAGGATGAAAATCTGCCCTACGATCAGACATTCTTAACCACGTACAGTATATCAGGCAGAATTATGTCCGACGATGTTGATCAGATCGAGCAGCACCTTGAACAACTCGATGAAAAATCTGAGCAGTTTTTTCAGAAATGCCAGATTCGTTCGGCAATGCGTACTGCCAGGGAAGCGACACGAACGGCGAAAAGTCATGGATTGGCGATTCACTACATGCGCGGTCTGTTCGACCAAATGCGCGTTGGGCATGGAATGCTCGATCCGCAAGCAACGCGGGAAGCATCTGTTGAACTGGTTCTGATGCTCGAAGACGAAGAGCAGGCGCGCCGCATTCAGCCGAATCTGGATGAAGGGCATTACCACTGGCTTTGCTCCTGGATGTCGACCTGTGCTTACGACAACCTTGCTGAAGCAACGGCAATGATGTCCGGGTGCAATTCGCCAGGGATGCACGCGTGCATTAGTGAAGGAATTCAGGTTTGTCGACAGACCGGAAAGATGGAATGTGTCAAATGCTTCCGCGAGTACGCTTCGGATGTCTACATGGCTGCGGATGACTTCGACATGGTTCGGCACCAATGTCAGTCGCTTCTCGATTACCGCAAAGAAGGAACAGACAACAAAGATCGCCGCTGGTCAGGGCACCATAAAATTGCGAAGATTCATCTCCTCGAGGGCCGAGTGGACCAGGCCATCGAAGAGTTGGACACGGCTCTCAAGTTAACTCAGGCAGAAGACGTTTACTTGAAACTCCGATCGCAACTGCTCGTTGCCGTGACATTCGATGAAGCAAATCTTCTTGCTGGTAAGCCGCGATTCAATTGGGGCACGGTTGAGAAGGATCTTCCGGAACAAGGAGAGTGGCCGCAACTCGAAATGCAACGTGCCTGCGGCGATGCTCTGGAAGCAGTCCTGAATAACGAGTTCTCGACCGCGATTGAAATACTGACCGAATGGGACCGTCGACTCACCGAGTTAAATTGCTTAAAGGAATGGTTCGAAGTCCGACTCCGTTTGATTGCTGCGTATCTTCTCTCTAACAATCGTAAACGTGCCGAAGGGCTCGCTAAGGGGCTTGAAGCGAGTGCTGCTGAATCACAAGACTTTTTAACGTTGCGCAGGCTCCAGCGTTTGCTGGAACCGGACTCAACGGTCTCTCCAATCGCAGCTTTGAACGACTTGTCGGCGATGGCAGAAGAAGCTCGGTCCTCCGCCGATTCAACATCGGAAGCGCCAACAGAAGAAGAGGAATCGGAGACACCGCTGGGAGATGTTCTTGTTGAATACATGCGGCGAATCATGGAATCTGGTGACGATGACGACGCTCGCACCACGTTGCTGCAAACGTTTCTCAGCCACAACCCTCAAGAGATCGAAGATCCCCAGGATGCATCGTATCTGGTCCACCTGAGTCAGTTCGTTGTCAGAGGAACAGAAGAAGCATTGCAGGTTTGGCCTTGGGCGCAGGGAATGATCGAACGCTTTCCGGATTCTCCTATTACGGTCAGTGTTGTCGCAGCGCTCGGGAATTACTTCCGCCTCGCCGATCCCACGGCGTTTGAATCTGTCTCTGTTGAGCAACTGGAAACGTGGTTCCGACTTTCGACATCGCCGAAGGTTGTTCATGCGAAAAATTTTGCGCGGGCTGCATCCTTCTTCTTCGATGAAAATGACTTTGGCGAAGCAGAACGATGCTACTCGCGAGCATTTCGTCTGGACCGAACAGATCCCAGCATCGTTCTGCCATTGGCGGATTTGTACCATCAATCGGACCGACCGCGCGATGGTCTTGCCATTCTTGACTTGAGTCTTCGAGAAGGGGGCGACGATCCCGCAATTGCCTGGGAAGCTGCGATGTCGGCTTTGCAACTGGAGCAATACGATTCGGTTCTCACTTACATTGACAAATTCTTCGAACTCGACGAACCACAGCTTTGGTCGCACTACTACAAAGCTCTCGCCCACCTGCACCTGGGCCAACACGAAGAGAGCTTAAACGAATTAGAACTGGAGAAAGAATTCGACCTGCCAGGGACGTTTCACATTTCCGTTGTTCAGCTCTGCAATTTGATTGCACTCCAGCAGGATGACGCCGCAGAAGCTGTTTTCGAGGAAGTTTTGGAGACGCCATTACGCTCGGTTAATCATCTTTCCTTGCAAGGAATCACACGCCTGCTGAATCAACTTTGGAACTCAATCAGCGATTGGCCACGGGACAATCCGTTGCGAACGCGGCTGGAACATAACATGCTGCTGGCAGGGCTGCTCACCGACGAATACTTCGAGGAATTACGCCAGGAAGCCGACGAACAATCAGAAATTCATTTCTATCAAGTTCATGTTCACCAAAAACTCAACGAGTCCTGGCCTGATTCCGCTGGTTGCCTGCACGGACAGGATGAATGGACAGAGTACGACATGGATTGGGGTGTCCTCGCTAAAAGCGAAGAGCAGGCAATCAATTTCGTCCTGAAATATCAGTCGCAATGCTGCGAACTGCCAGCAGAAATCGTTGAAGTTCAAGTGGATGAAAACGAATACCGCGAACGACCCGGCATCGTCTGGCAAGGCATGCACTGGCCGCAACCAGACCAAAGCACTTCAGAAGAATCGAGCGAGTAAGACGGAGAAAGTGCAACGTGCCATGTCCACATCGCGAAGCAGGGTGGACATGGATCGGCGTTGTCGGATCAATCAGTTGTTGTCGACAGCTTTGCTCTCCGCTTCGAGCCACTTCTGAACGGATGGTGCCTTAACATTACCAATCTTACGAGTTGGGTTGTGAGGTCCATCCCAGTAGACCCAGAATTCGTCCGCAAATCTGGAGTCTTGTCTGAGGAGAAAAATCACTTCCTGTTGTCCGCAATTGATTTCGACGACAACAGACTCTCGGGGTCCGGAATGGTGATTGATTGGTGGAAACATCAATACCGTTTCAGACAAGACAACCGCTGGGTTCTTCACAGGAACTCCGTTGAACTTCACAGTCGTCTCTTCCGGTTGACATTCGGTCATGATATCCACAATTGCATGCCTATCCAAGGCATTGTGGACATCAGAAATCACTAATAGTATGCAACACACGACCCCGACTGACATGAAAGTTATGTAAAACACCTTTACAGGTTTGGGAAACACCATCGTTCGATGATCGAATAGCGCGCAGCACATTCCTACCACGAACAAAGCAGCGAGAAACGATGTACCTGCAAGATCACCAAATGCCCGAAGTATTTCCATGACATCACTCTACTGTCGGTCTAGATACTCATCAGATTCCCAGAATCTGATTGATCTGGGACATGACTACGTCCAACATGAACTGTTCCACTGTCTAATAGTGGCTGTATTTCTTCTAGCATAACAGACCACGCCTCGGCGAAAATCTGAGTCATCTGCGGATAACACAAAGAGTCCACAGCAACCCTCCAGCAAGAAACTGAGCCGCTCTGTGGTGAATTCATCTTCACTCACTAAAATCTATGGAGAACCACACATTTTTCATTCCCAAAAAGAGATGTGCCGCTCATGTTTCCTATTGTTCGTCCGCGTCGTTTGCGTCGTCATCCTCGTTTGCGAGATCTTGTTCGCGAGACGTCGCTCAGCCCGAACGACTTCATTCTGCCACTCTTTGTTCGTCATGGCGTCAATCAGGACATCCCGATTCAATCCATGCCGGGGCATCGCCAGTTGAGTGTCGACCGACTGCCGGCTGAAATCAAAGAGATCGAAAGTCTAGGGATTCCGGCAGTCATTCTCTTTGGCATTCCGGAACACAAAGATGCGGTCGGTTCGGACGCTTATTCTGACGACGGGATCATCCAGCAGGCTATCAGAGCGATTAAAGATGTCTCGCCAGACCTGCTGGTGATTACGGATGTATGTTTTTGCGAATTTACAGACCACGGTCACTGTGGGATTCTTAACGACGACACTGGAATTGTGGATGTCGACAATGATGCGACGCTGGAGATTCTACAGAAAGAAGCGATCAGCCATGCCGAGGCTGGAGCAGACATGATTGCTCCAAGTGGAATGATAGATGGGATGATCGAGGCGCTTCGAACGGCGCTAGACGAGAACGGATTCGAGCATCTTCCGATCATGAGCTACGCCGCGAAATACTGCTCGGCGTTCTATGGTCCGTTTCGTGATGCCGCTGAAAGTAGTCCGCAATCTGGGAATCGGATGACTTACCAGATGGACCCGGCGAACGGAAACGAAGCACTTCGGGAAGTCGAACTCGACGTGCTGGAAGGTGCCGATATTCTCATGGTGAAACCTGCCCTGAGTTATCTCGACATCATTCGAAGAGTCAAAGAAGCACACCCGGAATTGCCTCTTGCTGCTTATAACGTGAGCGGCGAATACTCGATGGTCAAAGCCGCAGCAGCGAATGGCTGGATCGATGAGCAGAGAGTTGCATTGGAGATTCTCACCAGCATCAAACGTGCTGGCGCCGATATCATCATTACTTATTTTGCGAAAGACGCGGCCCGCTGGTTGAGTGAATGAATTCACCATTTAGCCCCCGGTGATTGACACCGGGGGAATCCGCAATGCTCACATCGATGATCGGTGCTCTAGAGATATGCGATACGAATTCTGCCACCGGGTGACTCACCCGGTGCTATATGAAGTCCATTTCGCACAGA
>JAJDEL010000249.1 GCA_029259835.1 Planctomicrobium sp.
ACAGGAATTGATTCTGTTCTGCATGTGTGACAAACCAGACAACTTCAGCCTCGCGAATTATTGAGCAACACCCGAGGCTAACGCCCAATGGTTCAAATGGGGACCGAACCTCAATTTCAAAATACGTTCCAAACTGGCCTGAGACCGAAGGTTGCTATCAAGATGAGCCTCAACTGGGTGAACAGACCGCTGGTCAAGCCAGCAGTGCGCACGGTGGGACTGTTGATTGAAGATCAGAGATTACTTCGAAGCCGTTTTGGTGGCGAAGAGGTCAGGTTTGGTTTTTCGGAGGATGGTGAGGAGGATTTTGCGGTCGGTTGTCGAGATGTAGCAGTATTCGTCTTCTTCTGTTGGTTTGCTGTTGAGGACATTTCTGATCAACATGGTGTCATCGAAGAAACGCGTTTCAGTGAAGCAATTCAATTTCTCTTTTTACAAAAGTTTTTAGCCGCTCGAAAACAGACGCTCGCTTTGGAGAGAACATCTTTGCGTTCACATGTGGGGCGTGAATCATTAGCCACAGACCAATACGGAATGAAAAACGCCTCGAACTTCATTAAGTTCGAGGCGTTTTGAGTTTGTATTTCTCTACTGAGAAAGTCTACGCAAACAGAGCCGAAACGGATTCAGCTTTGACGAGTTCTCTTGGCTGGTTGAGGTGATTATAGACGATGGTTTCCGGAGCGATGCCGAATGATTCGTAGATCGTCGCGAGCAACTCGCCTGGATGAACCGGATCGACCAATGGGGCCGAGGCGGTTTTATCACTCTGTCCGTGGACGTAGCCGCGTTTAATTCCGGCACCTGCCATGAGAGCGGTGTAACAGTACGGCCAGTGATCGCGACCGTCGTCGCTATTCCCGTTTCCGCTGGTGCTGACACCACGTTGCGGGCTACGACCGAATTCCCCGATGGCGACGACGAGCGTTTCGTCGAGCATGCCGCGATCTTCGAGATCGTTGATCAGTGCCGAGAGACCAGTATCGAGCATCGGTCCGGACTGGTCTTTCATGCGTTTGCTCAGACCGGTGTGAACGTCCCAAGAATGGTTGTCGCTGTTGGCAACTTTCGGCCAGACAACTTCCACGACTCGTGTTCCGGCTTCCACCAACCGGCGTGCCAGCAAACAACTTTGACCGAACGTTGTGCGACCGTACATGTCGCGCGTTTCGCGAGACTCTTGTTCGATGGCGAACGCATCACGAGCGCGACCAGAAGAGATCAGCGTCAGGGCTTGATCGTAATACTCGTTGAGTTTGTAGTCCTTCACGGCATTATCAATCGCTGGCATGCCTGCGTTGATTGTGTCCAGAAGTCGGGCACGTCGCTGCATTCTGCCGCCGTAAACATCTGCTCGCATCTCAAGATCAGAAACATTGATCTTGTCCATCTTCTTCATGTCGAGATCATCGCCCGGTGGGAAGAGCATATAAGGATCAAATGATTTCCCGAGGAACCCAGCAGTTCCGCCTTTGCCAACGACGTTACTTTCCTGTAGCGGTCGAGGCAACATGACGAAGGGGAGCATCGCTTCTTTGGCAGGCTTGAGACGAATGATGTTTGAACCGAAGTTCGGAAAATCTTTCGGACTTGGTGGCTCAAGCTGTCCGGACGGACTGACCTTGTCGGTCGTGTAGCCGGTCATCATTTGATAGATCGCGGCGGTGTGGTTGAAGAGTCCGTTCGGTGTGTAGCTCATCGACCGAATCAGAGTTGTCTTATCAAGAACCTGAGCCAGCTTCGGAAGCAGTTCTGTGAATTGCACGCCAGGCAATTTTGTATTGATATTCGAGAAGACCGACTTCACGTTGTCTGGCACGTTTTCTTTAGGATCCCAGAGATCGAGATGACTTGGGCCACCTTGGAGGTAGCACAGGATGATGCTTTTCGCTTTCCCATGACTGGCGGGGATTTTTGAATTCGCCTGAGCAGATTGCAGTTGCAAAAGCGAGCCAAGAGAAAGACCAAGGACACCACTGCCACCAGCGCGGAGCACATCTCTACGAGTCGTGCCAAGATGAGAATCGCACAGGTCTTTACCGGCTTGACCGGGAACGCGAATGATCATAGTTGAAATCCCATTTCGAGTTATTTTCTGCCGCGCATGGTACACGCAGGGCGAACATATTGTAAATAGTTTATCGGTTAAAGAGGAATGCCGGGCTGTTGATCAGTGCCCAGGAAAGGTCTTGAGCAGTTGTCAGGCGGCTGTTTTTTAGTTGTTGGTCGCTGAGAGAAACGGCTCGTTTGAGTCGAGCCAGTTTCGGATCTTCTGGGCTAGGGAGCTTTCGGTCTTCCAAATCGCCACGCAAGGCGACAATTTTCGGATCTTCAGGAAGTGGCTTTTTGGCGATAATTAACGCTTTTTGCTTCTTTTGTAGATCTTCGTCGCGATCATTAAAGAACTTGAGCAATGTCGCTTTCTGTTCGTCTGTACGCTTTTCGGGAGCCGTGTTTACGACTTCAATGATCGCTCTGGAATTCCCAAAGTCGACGGGAACCATTGCATCTGTCACAGAAATGCGGAATTTGCCCAATGTGTGCATGTTATCCTGATACTTCTGATCGAGAGTAAAGTGCAGAACGATTCCCTCTTCGAATGTGAGTGGTTTTTCAACTTCGAAGGTCGCTGTGCGGTTTTCTCCTAATTTTGGAGCTGATGCCCAACCGTTTGCGGATGCAGTTTTGTTGCCGTCGATCGCTTTCGCAATTTCAAACGCTGCCTGCGCGAAGTCAGCCTTTGCGTTTTTCAGTTTAAGAGTTTGCTTTTGATCAGGCTTGCCTTTTGCCCAAGCTTGAACTGTGAGTTCCGTGAGAACAAAGTTGCCATTTGGAGCACGCCCAGGACCACGACTTGGCAGGCGGTCGTCTGTAATGAGTTCTAGCTTGATCGCCGAAATTGTCTTGAGGTCGACAGGTCCAGAGATGAGATAGGTTCCCTTTTTGTTTGGACCAGATGCGAAGACTGACAGGTCGTCCTGTTTTTCGAGTTTCGCACCGTTTGTTGTTTTCAGGTTAGCGAAGTCGATGGCGCTCCAGGGAGTTCCAGATGTCTCTGCGGTCTTTTCCCATTCAGTCAGACGCGCTGGTGCCGTGGCAAGGTGATCGTCCACCACTTTTTGAGCGGCAACGATTTTGTCTGCGTGAGCCTTGGCGGCGGCTTCTCTGGCGGGCAAAGAATCTGCAGTATATTTCGCAAGAGCCTGTTCGGCGGTTTTGATCGACGCCTGTCGTTTGACTTCTTTCGCAGCGAGAATGGGGGCGATTTGTTTGTCGTAAACGGCAAGTTCGGTAACCAAACTTTCGTGATCTTTTTCCAATAAACCATAAAAATCAAAAACAGCATTGATCTCTCGGTCGGTTGCAGGGCGGTTGAGAATTCTTAAGAAGATTTTATCAACGAGTTGCCGATTATCTTCGACGTTCTTGACGAGTTCGGAGATTGCATTCCCGTCCTGCGAGATTGCGGAACTGACAGTTTGTCCGTTCATGAGCGCCATCACAGACCCAAGTTGCAGTTCTGATGAACGTTCACATTCGCACGCTGATTCACGGACAGGGCGACCGAGACTCGCCAGGAAACCATCTTTCAATTCCACCCCAGAATCCGGGATTGCGGCGGCGCGGGTTCCTTCTGGGACTCCAGGAATTTGCATCTTTGCACCAATTACGGTGTACACAGAATCGTAGAGCACTTCCGCTGCCAGGCGTTTTGGTACGGCGTGTGAGTAATTGAGGTTGTCGTCGTCATTCCACTGGTTAGTCGAGACACTCAGTTGGTAGGTTCGTGATTTACAAATGGACTTCATCAGTGCCTGAACATTAAAACCTGATGCCACGAATTGCTGCGTGAGGTGGTCGAGGAGTTCCGGATTGGACGCAGGATTTCCGGCACGGATGTCATCGAGCGGTTCGATCAGTCCGACTCCGAGAAGATATCCCCAAACTCGGTTCACGTAACTTCGGGCGAAGTAATCATTTTCCGCAGAGACAGTCCATTTCGCGAGTTGTTCGCGGCGAGTGATGTTTTCCGGAATGATAAATTCACGGTCATAAGGGACGGTCGGAGCGGTGACGTCTCCGGTCCGGTCGTGTGTGATGTCTCCGTCTGTCTTATCGAAGACAACTTCCCAGAGCGGTTTCGCTCCTTCAACGGCTGTGCCGCCGATGTTGCCAGCCGCGTTTTCTGGATCACGTTTCAAACCGACCTGAGCAAAGAATGCGGCGGTTTCGTAATACTGATCTTGGGTCCATCTTTCGAATGGATGATCATGGCACTTATTGCAGTTAAAGCGAACACCGAGAAACAGATGCGTGGTGTTTTCCATCATCTTGTCAGGGTCACGAAGAATCTTGTAATACGAAGCGGCGGGATTCACTTTGTTTGAGCCGGATGCGGTCAGGATTTCGTAAGCGAATTCATCGTACGGGCTGTTCTTGTTGACATGCCCGCGAATCCAGCCACGAAAATTCTTGGCTCCTTCGGTGCCCAGGAATTTCCTGTTCACTTGAAGGAGATCCGCCCACTTATTTGTCCAGTATTCGACGTAAGCTTCCGATCCGACAAGTTTGTCGACTAGAGCGTCACGTTTTTTCTGCGTTGGTGTCGCATCTGCGAGGAAGGTATTGACTTCTTCAATGCTTGGCGGGAGGCCAGTCAAATCCAAGTATGCTCGCCGAATGAATTCCTCATCTTTACAAAGCTCCGAAGGAAGGATTTTCATCCGTTCCCATTTACTTGCAACGAGTTTATCAACTTCGGTCCATGTCTCTGGTTGTTTCCAAACGAACTCGCCACGCTCCCCCATTGCGGTCAGAGTTGTTGCGATGTAGGAACCTTCGAACCGTGCGAGGATCGGTGCTTCTCCTCGACGCACTGCTGTCACGACACCAGAACTATTGACATTGGCAACCTCAGTATTGCCACTTTCAAGGTGGGCTTCGTGAGTGACATCTTTGGTTGAACCGTTTGCGTACGTTGCAACAACACGGAATTGTTGCCGACCACCGAGTTTTTGTACAACAGGCTTTTCAGGATGCAGTGAAATCGAGACGACCTTCGCGTCACTGACATTCAACTGACAACCTTCGGCGATCCATTTACGAATAATCTCGTAGTAATCCTCACCAGGTCGAGTGAGTTGCCCTCCGACATGGGCAACTGAGCCTGAGGATTTCAGCAGCATTAAACTGTTGTCAGGCGCAGCAACATTTGTCCGACGAGATTTCGCGTCATCGGTAAAGGCACGGACGTCGTAGATGGGATCGTATCCTCGAAGCGACAACTTGAATCCATTCTTTCCATCTTTTGAACCATGGCAGGTTCCCTGATTGCAGCCAAGGTGAGAGAGAACAGGATTCACATCTTGAATAAAGCTGGTCAGTTCTTCTCCATTTGAAGCTTTGACTGCCACGGGAACACTGGCGGATTGATTTCCGAGCGAAATTTTGAGTTCGGTATTCCCAGGCAATTGAAAGGTCACTCGACCCAGTGCGGAAACATGAACTTGTTTGCCTTGCGGATCGATCTTGACCATGCGAGTGATATCAACTCGGTCCCCAGAATTGAGTAAACCAGTCACCAGAAGTTGTGTGTAATCGTACTCGTCATTCAATGAAATCGTTTCAGGGAAGACTTTAAGCGACTTTAACGTTGTCCCGGTCGGCAGCGATTCTTCTCCGACGAGCGAATCATCGGTTTGCTCTGCTGCCTCGAGATCTCGTTGGTTTCCTGCACTCTCTTGAATTTCGACAGGAACGATCTCTTTTGTGATTTTTCCGTTGGACGTATCGATGAAAGAGAGCTTGCCATTCCAGCCAGCGGCGACGAGTGTCTTACCGTCTGGTGCGTAGGCGATTGTGAACACGCCGGTTGGCACTTCGGTTTTCGTTAAGACTTCGGTCTCTTTGGTGAGGTAAGTTTCCAGCGTTTTTTTCTGTTCAGCGTTTTGTGTTTGTGCTCGAATTTCGACGATTTTTTTAATGTCGTCCGGGAGAGCAGGTTCGAATTCTGCCTTATAGGTCAATATCTGTCCTTTTCCATCCAGACTCGATACGGCGGCAATGTTCTTTCCATCGGCGGAAAATGCAACGGCAAAGATGCGTCCGCGTAGTCCCGGATAACGACGGATCAAGTTCGCATCGTCGCCGATCACTCGTTTGGTGACTCGTTGCATACGGTAGATACGTGGAACACCATCTGAACCTCCGACAAGAATTTCGTCTGTTTTCGGATGCCGAGCGAGGGCTGCCAACCCTCCTTTGAGGGCACCGGGTGTAATCGATGTGACATTATCGATGAATCGTTCAGTCTCCACGTTGTAGAGTTTGGTCGACATATCGCGTCCAACGGAAACCAGAAACTTTCCATCGGCGGAGAAGACTGTATCAAGAGGCCAACCGTCGTGGGCTCCGTTGAAGAAGACTTGCTTGCCGGAAGTCGAGTCAAAACCGCGAACGATATTATCGCTGCAACCGACCGCAACGATTTTTCCATCGGGAGACCAACTCGCTCCATAAGCCGTGTCATGCGCGATGGGGATTGAGAGTTCAAGCTCTTGTTTTTCCACCGACCAGATTTGAACTTCTCCCATGCGGGCAGGTAGGCCACCAGCGACGGCGAGTCGTTTACCATCCGGAGAGAATGCGACCGATTCAATTCGCTCAGATAATCCGATAAGACGTCCCAGCAGCTGATCTCCATCGCCAGATCTCAGCAGGACCTCGTGAAAGCCTGCAACAGCCAGGATGCTGCCATCGGGAGAGAAATCAATCGAAGTGATCACAGGAGGTTGTGTGTAAACAGGGGGATGATCTTTGTCGTATGTTGCAGTCGCAACCTCGGGTGAATCGTCCTTTGCCCCTTGTTCGATCCATTGCCTGACCAGATCGATCTCGACCTGTGATAGCGGAGGCTTCCCCTCGGGCATTGAGGCTTTTCCGTCCTGTGGCGTGATCTGCTCGACCAGGTAGCTTTCGTCTGGTTTTCCGGGGACGATTGCCCGTTCGTCGCTTTCACCTTTCTTCATCAGATCGGTGAACGAAGTCATTACATAATCGCCACTTGACTTTGCAGACTGGTGACAGCCTTGGCAATGTGCCTGAAAGATTGGACGAATATCGGAGTGGTAACTGATTTCGCGAGCGTCTGAGATGTTCACGGTCAGCGCGACGAGCAGAGCCAATGGCAAAAATGTGAGTCGGTGAAGCATGAGGATGTCTAATTCCAAAACCTGATGGGGGGTGATGAGACACGTCAATTTACAACGGCGAGGTGACTCAGGTGTCGGTCGCGTGACCATGTTTCAAACAATTTCTTGCTACAGAAATGCTTGGATAGTCGGTGCGACAAATACAAATAGAGGTGGGCAACATTGAGGTAGGAGTTGCTTACCCTGAGTTTCACAGCAACACAAATCAGTTCTCAAGAAGAGGACTCATTCAGTACTCTTTATACATGTTGGAAAACAGGTTTGCAAGAACTGATCTCCATGTGTCTTCTTGGCCACGGAATTTGGAGCCATTTTGCAGGTGAAATCCAATGGGAAAACTTCGAAAAACCTGAGGAAATCTTTGGACTTATCGGTTTGTGCTGATATTATCGGCGGCACGCTCTAGTGTTCGCAGGATGTTTGCATGAGGCGTGCCTGATCAGACAATAGGAGATCGAACGGGTATCTATCTCATTCGGTCAAAGCACTCGTGAGACATGGAGGAGTGAATTCAGATGGATGTTGTGACACAAAAAGATACAGACGTCATGTTTGTCCTCGGGCGGCTGTATGAGCTTGAACGTAAAATCAACGCGCGAACGACAGGCCGAATTCAGGAGCTTGAGGTAGAATC